>WJKY01000005.1 GCA_014728835.1 Candidatus Woesearchaeota archaeon
ATTTTGAACTGTTACGTTATCTGTTGATAATAACATTATTCCATCTTTATCTGCAGTTATATTATTAAAAGTTGTATTATATGTAAAAGCTGCAATTATTTGACCAGCAGTAACACTGGATATTAAAGCTGATTTATTGCCAAATAAATAATATATATTATCTCCTTGCTCTGTATTTGACTGAACTGTGTGATTATAATGTGTTTTATTTGCTGCATATATCCAAATTCCAAATCCTTTTGAGGTATTAAAAGTATTATCAATGATTTGATTATGCGCTGCTATTGAAAGATATATTCCATCTCCATAATCATTGTAAGTGTTTATTGTATTATTAATAATGCGAATTGTATTTGAACTATAACTATAAATTCCAACGCCTAATGAACCACTTGTGTTAATTATATTAGATGTTATATTTACATTTTTTGAACTGCCTAAATAAATTCCATATCCCATTCTTTCTTCTGTAGTAATATTATTAGAATAAACAACACCAGTAGTATTATGCAATATTATAGCTGTTCCATTTTCTCCAGTTGTATTAATTGTGTTTAATGTTATATTTGTAATATTTGAGGTATCAAAACGGATTGCTTTTGAGCTTAAATAAGTTGTAATTGTATTATTATAAATATATGAGTGTACATTATCTGCAAAAGAAATAGCATCTTGGTCAGGACCTGGTGCACCTGCACCTGTTGAGTTTTGTATAATTACACAATTTTTAATTGTAATATTATTATGTCCAGCTTCATTATCAATTCCTCTGTAATTACCAGCAGCACCTCCGTAACCAATTGTATATCCTTTACAATCTAAAGTTATATTTGAATTATCAATAGAAATACAATCTGTGCCCCATGAATTAATAGACACATTTAAAGTATAATATTCATTTGCAGTGCTAAGGTTTGTACAATCAGTAACATTTGCAATTGCACTAGCTGTGTTGAGCATAAAAAGCCCTAGCACTATTACTATTACTAGTAATAGAATTTTTTTAGTGGCCATCTGATAAAATTAAACTAATCTTAGTTTATAAATTTATTTATTTGATCTGGATAAGATATTATATTCTAGCATTACTTTTTAATTTAACTTGATATACTTCTTTTGCTTTAGATAAAATACAACTGCTGTGAGAATTATCATTATTAGTATTATATTAAGTGTCTCAAAAGAGAAATATACATTACCAGCCTGTATGCCAGTTACTTTGAATACATCTATGCTAGTTATATTTGTATATTTATTGTCAGCTTTGGAATATAAAATATAATTGCCAATTGGAATTGTTTTAGATAATTTTAATTTTCTTGTAAGATTAACATATTGTTTTACTGATAAATTTTCTTCCTTAAACGTAAATATATTTCCGTCAAAATCTTTTACAGCGTAACCAAGCAAAATATTTGGATCGCCTTTATTTACAATTTCAATATTTGCAAATATATTCTGATTTGGCTGTGCATTCTTATTTAGAACTTTTGTATTAATATCTAAATCAGATAATACTGGCTTAACTTCTAAAGCAACATTAATTATTTTAGTTGAACTTTTGCCTTGTATTATAATATTACCAGCATAGGCGTCTATTTTAGCTCTTTCATTAGCTGAAATATCAATTGTAATTGTTTTAGATTCACCAGAATTTAAAGAAATACTAGTGTCGCTCAATGTCATGAATTTATTTAAATCTGAAGAATCTATTTGTATGCTGAAGCTGGAATCGCTTCCTGTATTTGTTATTGTTATGCTTTCTTTTTTGCTTTTACTTTGTGTTATTGAGGTTATAATAAAATCTTTATCTACTGTAAATCCAGGTGTTAAACTAATTCCTCCGCCGCCACTAGTAGTTCCAGTAGATGTAGGAGTTGGACTTGAACTAGGTGTTTCTTCAGCTGAATAAACACTAAATGAAGTTACATTAAATTTTAACATTCCTGAACTTGTATATTTTATTATTTTGCAAATATTTGCAGGGCAAACAGAACCATCTCTGAGAATTCTAGGATTTGTAAATTTTAAATTATAAAAATATAAAACAGCAGAACGATTTAAACTTGTAAGTTTGGTTGGATCAACTTCTATATGATTATAAGAAATATTTATATTTGAATCTAAATCAATAACACCAGTTGTACTATCTTGCGTTAAATTAATTTTATCTTTAAAATATATTTTACCATATCCGCTTTTTTCAAGTGTAAGATTTTCAACAGCCTCTAATTCATTATCAGCTAAATACAGGAAATTAGTTGTTGAATTATCAAATTCTTCATAATATACTTGTATTCCTGGGTCTATTACAACTGAAGAACTTGCTTTAACAACTTCTCCAGACGGACCAACATAACTGATTGGTAAAAAAGAAATTATTATGATTAATAACAAAACAAATACTATTGAAAACAGTGGCCTCTTAATATTCATTAATATAAATAAAAAAAAGTATTTTATTAATGTTTCTTTCTGCGTTTATATAGAGTTAATCCAATTAACATTAATACAATTGCAATTACTATAACATATGCAGAAGCATAATCTTTGTATTCTTCACATTTTACTTTTAGTTTTAATGGGACAGTAACTCCTAATGCTGTTTTAGAGCCTGCAAAACCACCTGTGATTTTGTTTCCTTCTTCAATAACTGAAATTTCTCCGCTATAACTAACTTGTTCACAGTCACAATCTTGTTCGCAAAGTAAGAACTCTCCAACAGCGCAATCTTTTTCATAAACTTCTTTTATTTTAAAACAAAGTTCAACAGGAATTGCATCATCATGTAATGTGTTTGCTTTGATTAATTTTGTTTCACTTTCTTCGTTTTCAACAACTTGTTTTAAGTCACCATCAACAGTTAAAGATGCCAAAACATCTTCGTCCCAAGGATTATAAAGTCCATACTCAACACAATGTACTGAATTTTCACTAACTATTACTGTTTCTGTTCCCCATACAATACCAACTCCTTTTCTAGCTGATACTGCTTGAGGTATTGTAATCATAAATACTAAAGCTAATATTGCGACCAGTATTATTTTTTTCTTATTTTTCATTTTTAACCTCAATTACATCCATCTCCTGTTGGAACTCCTTTAAAGAATAATGTATTATTATATGTTCCAGGTGGCTGAGCAACTGTTATGTTTAGCCAGAATCTATAATAATTGTCATTTCCAGGAGTTACTCCTGTACTGCCAACTGCATAAGTTGATGTGTTTAAGTTTGCTTGTCCATATGTTGCTGGTGCAGTTAAATTATTTACACTATCATCTTCCCAGCTGTAATTTCCTAATCCTATTACATCGCCGCCAGTTGTATTTAATTCACTAGCATGTATGCAAAAATCAACATTTGTATTTGAATCAGTGGAAACAGCTATTGAATATTCTGTATTATTTGAGGAATTATAATTATTAGTAGCATTTTGATTTGTTACAGGTAATGAATTTATTGTTCCAAAGTCAACACCTGCAGATAAATTTGAAGATGAGGAAATAGATAAATAATTTTGAATTGTAACTTGCGAAGTTGTTGTTTGAGTTGTAGCTTGTCCTGTTAATAAATTTCCAGAAGAAGGCAAAGAATCAGATATTAGTCCAATAACGCAAACAACTAAAATTATTTCTAAAGCAACTAAAAAAACATCCTCCTTTTTTTTACCTCCTTTGCGCATAGAAAAAGATTAACTCTTTCTTGTTTATAAATATTATGTTTTTTTATTAAGGACTTTCTCCGTGTGGAACTGCTTTTACATTTACATTATTTGAATAAGTTCCAGGAGGCTGCGAAGCTGAAATATTTAAATAAAATTTTAAATAAACATAAGAGCCATCTGCTAAGTTATCTCCTATTTTATTATCTGCATAATTTGTTGTTAATTTAAAATTAGTTGAATTAGGAACTAAATTATTTGTAAGATTATAATTATAAGTTTCATTTCCAATACCAATTGTATCTCCGCCAACAGTGCTTAAGTCATCGTCAGCTTTAATGTAAACATCAACATTAGTTCCTGTTGCAGAAATAGCAATATCATATTCTGTTATTCCTGAATTATTATTTCCATCTGCAAATTGATTATAAGAAGGTAAGCTATTAATTGTCCAGTTTATTCCTCCTGAAAGTTTGGTAGATAAAGAAACAGCAATTGCAAGTGAATCATTAATTGTTAATTGCCAAACATCAGATACATTTGTTGCAAAAGAATCATTTGAATAAACGCGCCAATAATAAACTCCTTCTGCAAGTGATTCTGGATTTGTCAGAGTATAATTTGAAATTGTTAATCCTGTTTTCTGAAGAGTAACAGAAGAAAAATCAGAATCATTATCTATTTGCAAAATATATGTAATTGAATCTCCATCTTCATCACTTGCATTTGTCCAGTCAAAAGAAGTTGTATTGTCAGCTGTTACAGTTGCATTAGTAGGCAACAGCAGTGAAACATTTGAAGGTTTTCTATTTGCAATTCCAAATTCCTGCAAATTACCCATCTGTAAATTACCAAAAGTGTCATTTGCAAAATAGCGCCAGCCAATTATTTGCTGGTTTGAAAAATTTCCAGCTCCAACCCAGAAATAAAAAACATCTCCGTCACTATCAGTAACAGTTGTATTTTCCCAAGCACCTGTCCAGTTTCCACTAATCCAAACTGTATCTAAATTTCCCTCACCATCAACAACTGTTGCATTTAACTGAACATTATCATCATTATAAACTGTAGATGGGTATTTTGCTTCACTGGAAATAGTAGGTGCATTTTCATCACTGGCACTTGCAGGTGTTATATTCAAAAGTGCGTTATCAGTGGAATTACTTGATATAGTACTGTCATTAGAGGAAAATAAGACATTGACATTCCATAAAGAGCTAATAGTTCCAGTTGCATTTACATTCCAGGAAAGAGAACAGGAATCATCTTTACTCATATTTGCACAAGATTGTGGTTGAGAGTCAGTTGTGTATAATGGAGTTGCTCCAGTTGTTGTATTAATATCTTTATTCTCATATGCTTTTGAGAAGCCATAATAGAAGAATAAGGTAGAATCATATTTAACACTAGATGAAGTAGAAGTTACAGTTGTGGTAAAGTTCAAATCAAAACCTGTATCATCTATAGATTTTATGTTAGCAATATCTTTTCCATCTATATTTCCATTTTGGTCAGTGTAAATTAAATAAAATGAATCAGAAGAAGATGAGGCAGAACCATGTGCGTTTACAGAATTACTGTGGCTTGAGAAACCCATTGCTCTTTGGACAGAAGCATTACCAGAACCAAACATATAACCCCAATGAGCATCAGCTTGATTATCCCCACTCCATCCTTCTTGATTTATATCAGGAATTGTATTTGTGCCTATAAGATTAATAGCATCAAATTTTATTTCAGCAGGAATTGTTTTAACTCCTGTAGACGTTGGAGTAGTATTATAACCAATATCAGAAGTTAAATCTGTTTTAATAGTTAGATAAATAACTGCGAATTCGCTTCCTTTTGTAGTGTCTGGATTCACGTTTGTATAATTCAAAGTAAAGCCAGTATTATTAAATTCTTTTAAATAAGCTTGAATTCTTCCATCTATTGGATCTGAAGTAGGAGAATCTTTTTTCCATAATGTATGCATTATTTCTGAATTATTGGAGGCCCATACATGACTATCAATGTTTTTAGCGTAAAGGGTCTGGGCCATTGAAAGTTGTTCTATTACATCGTTTCTCTCAGAAGCTAAACCATGCATCCATCCATGTTCACTTCCTCCGTCACCAGTACTTTCAAAGTAACTCATGTTAGTTATTTCAGGAGTTGTAATTAGGTAAAGGAAATTTGGTTTAAATCCTGTATTAATGTGTTGAGCCCCTTCTGAAGTTTTTGTAGCGAAATCTCCTACTTTTACTTCAGCTCCATCAGGGAAGTTATATGCAGTGTATGTAACATATTGCTGTTCTTGAGTTGAATCAAATCTAACTTTAAATCCAGAACTATTTGTTTCAACAACAGTTCCGCTTACATTTCCAACATAAACATCTCCGTTGATATCAGTTATTATTTGTAAAATGCTGAGATCATCAGAAGATGCAGCAACATAACCATTTGTTGAGGAAGAGCCAGAGCCATCGCTTAGTACTCTTTCTGTACAGCCTGAATCATTACAGTAAGCAAAACCATGTCCCCAACCAAAGGCAGAACCACCTTCATTAGTTTCAGCATCAAAATTATTATTTGTAGCAGTTATTGTGAATACTATTACTTCTGGTTCAAATCCGATGTTTATACTTTTATTTCCTGGCGAAGCAGGAGTTTGGAAATAGCCATGTTTTTGCTTTAAGTCAAGTGAACCATATTCAGAATATCTGGCAGTTCCATTTACTTCCTCGCATTTTGCCCCAGTAACACCTCCACAAGTAATAGTTGCGTTAATTGAGAAAGTCTGGTTTTGATACACATTAGTTGTCTGGTTTGCAGTAGGATTTGTCAAGTTAACAATTAATGTTCCTTTTGGAGCTAAAATATCACAAGTTACAGTTATTGTATCGCCAGTTGAATCTTGGGTTGAGTTAACTTTGAAGTTAGCAGAATAGCTTCCAATACTTGAGTCATTACAGGTAAAGTTAACTATTTGACTTTCAGTATCAGTTAAATTTGTTCCATCTGTCCAGTTATCTGTTATTGTATTACAGGAACCAGATATACAATTAACTACTGTATTATTATTTTCTTCCCCAGAAGTTATATTTGTTGTCGCAGATAAATCACCATTATTTAAGTAACCGTCACCTAAATCAAGAGAAGATTGCGTCCAAAATACTCCTGTTTTTACCCAAATCATCCAAACAATATCATCAACTGCATGGTTTTGTTCTGTATCAGCAGTTCTACTTTCTGTTGGTCTTAAATCAACACCAGTAGTACTCAAACTTCTCCTTCCTGTAACTGTTGAGTCTGTTCCAGCTTCATCAATAGGATTTACAAATAATATTGGAGCTAACACATATGAATTTGAAAATGTTACAGAACACCAGTTGCTTGAGCCAGGATTAGCAGCACATTCATCATATTCTCCGCTTTCAAAATAAGAACTTTGAGCTCCTTTTTCCATAGCAATATAACCTGCTGTTGCAGAGCCGCAGCTCCAGAGATTTGCTTCACTAGTAAGACCTGAGAAATCTTCCCACCAAACTGTAAAGCCAGTGGAATCAATACTATTTTCCACATATCTCGAAGAAACAACTTCTGTACATCCTGTTTGTAAAGTATCAACTACAACTGTATCATTGCCAAATGTTTGATTATAACTAATTGCATAATCGTTATTATCAGCTGTAACGCTATATGTTCCTGCGTCAAATTCAATACCATCTATTATCCAGTGCCCTTCCTCCATTACAAGATAACCAATATCTTCAGTTACGGTTTCACTTTGATCATTCATAACTTTAACAGAGAAACTATCAGAAGTTATGTTTTCAATCATTGGTCTGGATGCTTCAACATCCATACTAATGTCTGCGCCTTCTTGACCTGTAACAATTACAACAGGATTTGTAAATGACTTGCTAAGATTAATTGTTGTCCATCCATTAACATCACTAACAAAATCAACTTCATAAACACTGCTATTGCCTTGTGGCGCACTTGATTTTTTTTCCAGCTGAATAATTGGTTTATCTTCAATTGTTTCTTGCCCGCAACTTAAACATTCATTACTTTCTTCTTGTATATTTTCTTCAGCTGTATTATTTTCTGGTTCTGCTACTTCAATGCCTTCTGTGTTTGGTTTAATTATTGGTTTTGAAAGAATATCATGTGTGCTGTAACCTGTTATAGTTGCTTCAGATAAGTTTGACAAGAAACTAGCAACTACAATAAAAACTGTAATTAAAATTATAATTTGATACTTATTTTTAATATTAGATTTGTTTTTTCTTGGTTTTCTTTTTCTATTTTTTTTCATCTTATAGCTCAGCTAATTCATCAAAGAATTTTTTGTTTTCTTTGATTGTTTTTTCTACAATTGGTTTTGCTTCTTTCCAAGTTAAAGCCCGTACAGGCTGTTTTTTCCCTAGTATTTTTATCAATTTTGGCATTTTAATTCACCGCGTGAATTGAAACTAGCGAAAACCTATGGAGGTTTTCGTGCAGTGTTACCACCTTGTGTGATTTGCTATCCATACAGCAATATCTTTTACATTTGTTTTAGGTCTTACAACCCAAAAAATAACATTCATTTTTGAACTGTCCCTGACATCTAATTTTTTGTTATTTGCTTCCAAGAAAACTATCATTGCATCAAATGCAGTTCTTTTGTTTCCGTCAACAAAAGGATGTCTCCGTATTATTTCAATTAGCAATGTCGCTGCTTTTTGGTTTATACCTCTTGTTTTTCCAACTTTGTAAATAATAGAATCTAATTCTGGATTGCTTCTGATTCCTGTTTTTGTAAATTTTTTATTAATTTTAACTAATACTTCTCTAGTTATTGTTTCTATTTTTGGCATTTTCTAAAATATAGTTATTTTGTAATTTACAAAATTTGTAATTTACAATATTTAAATATTTCTATTTTGAAAGAAAGATTTTTATGATACAATTCTTGATTTATATTAATGGGCTATGCTAAAATTGGTTTGAAAGCTGGATTAGAAATACACCAGCAATTAGATACAAATAAATTATTTTGTGCGTGTCCTTCTGTTATTAGAAAAGATAAGCCAGATTTGGTTGTGACAAGAGAACTAAGACCTTTGGCTGGTGAAACAGGTGAAATTGATCCTGCTGCAATCTTTGAAGGCAAAAAAAGAAAGTTCTACAAATATGAAGCTTACAATGATACAACTTGTTTGGTTGAATTAGATGAAGAGCCGCCGCATAAAATTAATCAGGAAGCATTAGAAGCTGCGCTTTTAGTTGCAAAAATGCTTCACTGCGACATACCAGAAACAATTCAAATTATGAGAAAAACAGTTGTTGATGGTTCTAATACATCAGGCTTTCAAAGAACTTGTTTAATTGGAACAAATGGTTACTTGGATACCAAATATGGCAAAGTTGGAATTCAAAATATAAATCTGGAAGAGGATGCTTGCAGGCGAACAAATGAAGATAAAGAAAGTGTGACTTTTAGATTAGATAGACTGGGAATTCCTTTGATTGAGATTGGAACAGCACCTGATATTAAAACACCAGAGCAAGGCAGAGAACTTGCTGAAAAAATTGGTATGTTACTTCGTTCTACTGGAAAAGTAAAAAGAGGTTTGGGAACAATTAGACAGGATTTAAATGTTTCAATAAAAGGTGGAACTCGCATTGAAATCAAAGGTGTGCAGGCATTAAAACAAATACCTGCTTTAATTGAAAAGGAAGTTGAGCGTCAGCAAAAAATAATTGCAAAAAAACAAAAAGTTAAACCTGAAGTTAGAAATGCGCAGGAAGACGGAACAACTAAATTTTTAAGACCATTACCTGGTGCAGCTCGCATGTATCCGGAAACAGATATTCCACTTATCCCAATCTCTCGCTTGCGCATAGAAACCTTAAAGATTCCTGAATCAATAGCAAAAAAAGAAGAGCGCTTTGTAAAGCTTGGACTTTCAAAAGATTTGGCGCAAACAATGTCGCGCTGGAAAAATGTAAAGCTGTTTGAAAAGCTTGTAAAGGAAAATCCAAAAGTAAAACCAAATGTAATTGCATCTACACTGCTCTCAATCCCAAAGCAAGTTAAGAAAAAAGTTGATCATAAGTTTATACCAACTGACGAACAATATGCAATTGTTTTCTCGCTTTTGAATAAAGGAAAAATCGTAAAAGAAGCTTTGCTTGATATCTTTGTAGAGCTTTCAAAACAAAAAGACATAGAAAAAGTAATTATTGACTTTGAAAAGCTATCAGACAAAGAACTTAAAGAAGAAATAAAAAACATCAAAGAAAAAAACAAAAGCGCATCAGAGGGCAAACTAATTGGCATTGCAATGTCTAAGTTAAGAACACGTGCAGACCCAAAAAAGATTATGCAATTGATTAAAAAGACTTAATAGTTTTTGTCTTTATTTATTTTAAACTTATGGAAAGCCTAACAGGAGACTCTCTAACAGAATCTCTAACAAATATATTACAAGATAAATATTTTATAAAATTTAAAGAAAAGATTGAAGAAATCAAAGAAAGCGAGGATAAAGCTAATAAATTAAAAACAATTAATGAGGGACCTTTTAAATGGTCTCTAGTCTTTACTAAAAAAATATTTTCTTATTTAATTAGTCTAAAAGTAATAGAACATTATGAAAACCCTCCTGATATCAATATTAATACTTCTAAATTTTTAGAAGGAAACGGGTTGAATGAAGAAGTTATTGATGACTATGCTCAAGTTTTTGTTGATTATTTTGGATATAACAACTATTGTTTAGACAATCGTTTGGATAATTATGATAGAGATATTTTTTATGATTTAGAAGATTTAAATTTACTTAAACAAAATCGAAAAGAAAAACTACAACTTGCAGAAGGTAAAACATGGACGATTTGCTCATGGGAGCCAAACTACAAAAAAATAACAGAGTTAGTTAATAATAGCGTAGCTAAAAAAGACATAGATCCTACTCGTAAAATGTATGGTAATTTGGATGATAACGTGTGGAATAGAGAATTAAAATAAAAAAAGAAAAAATTAAAGGTCAGATGCTCTGACTGTTTTTCTTTGGTTTGCTTTTGCTCTTTTAGCTGCTTCATCAATATGATGTTTTACAACTTCTGATAGTTTCCCTGCAAAGTCACCTGCCATATTCATTCCTGCATTTTTAACAGCTTCTTTTACTTTTGATTGAACTACTAACATTTCCATTTCAATCACCGCTAAAAATTTAATATAACTAATTTTAATAGTTTTTGTAAGTCCTGTTTAATGTATTTTTTACTTCTAGTTTAAAATCTATTTAACAATACTGTTTAAAGCTTTGCTTAGATTTTTTGAAAAGATGATGCTTTATACCTATATTTACTTATTTCTTTATAAGAAAGATTAGAAACTAATTCATCAAAATTTGAGATGAAGTTTTGTGCTTTTACAAGCATATCTTCAACTTTATTTTCCTGGTCTATTTTCATATAATATTGAGCATCAATTCTTTTATTTTTATGTTCCTTAATTATCTGTGTGTTATTCTCTCCTAAAAGAAATCCTACAATAGCTATTGAACAAGAATGGTTCTCACACTTAATTCCAATTTTTTGAAGAAAAGAGTAAAGGGCATAATACTCTGCATAATATATTGCAACAGTTGTCCAAAGTAAATCTTTGTCTTCAAAATCTTTTTTAGCTCTCAACAGAGAGGATTTTGCATGTTTAAGATAAGATTTTGAAAGTCTTTCATTTGGTTTAACTAATTTTAATCCATCTTTTATTTTAAAACACCATTTCAATTTTTTATTTTCCATATTGTTCCCACATTATGTTAACATAAAATGAATGGTTATTTAAGATAACATGATTTTCTTCAATTTCTTTTATTAAATCGTTTTGTTTTTTAAGTGCCTTTAAAAAAGTTTTTTTAGTTAGATTAATTTGATGGGGTTTAAAAGGCAATAAATGAAATGATGACTTCAGTTTTTTTTCTGAGATCGTAAGTAAATCCAGATCTGAATCTTTACCTGCAGTTAATTTAGCAAAACTTCCAAAAACAATTATTGGAGCTATAGTTTTAAGTGATTTTAGAAATATTTTGAATTGAGGATATTTTTCAATAAAAATAGTTGTTTTATATATTTCAGCTTGCAATAAATATAATTTGGTTTTAATGTTTTCTAAATTTAAAGAAAAATATTTATTTTTTCCTTCTATTTTGCTCTTGAGAACTTTAGCATTTTCTAAATCTAATAATGTATTTTGACATGTTTTGAGTGGGAGCTTTGAAAGTTTGCTTATTTCTCTCAAATAAAATCTTGCTTTATAATTTCCTCTGTAAAGAGAGATTACTTGTAATTCTTTGTTTCTATTTATATACATATGTATACTATTACATACAATACTATATAAATATTTCTATTAATTCAAAACCCAAATAAAATAATTCAAAGCTAAGCCACAATTTGTTTAATTAACTTTTTTACGTCGTTTACTAATTCTTCTGTAATAGCTTTAAAAACAATTTTATCATCAATTTGTCCATATTCATGAGCAATTATATTTCTCATTCCTTTTGCATCCTTTAAGTTTTCAGCTAAATTTTTTGAGATTATTTTTTCTTCAGTAAGAATATCAAATGCTTTTTTATCGTCTTCAGGAGATTTAAATCCATTTTCTTTAATTATAATAAAAGCCAAATCAACAACAGCCTCAATAATTTTTTCAAAATATCTTTCGCAAATAGCTCTTATTTTAAAATCAGTTTTATATTCTTCAAAATCTAAAGGTAAAATTGATTCTAATTCTTCTAGAAATTTTTCTATTTCCTGAATTTTATCTTTTTGCCTATTCATTTTTGTATAATACTTTATGATTTTTTAATATTGATTTTTTTAATTTTTTAGGTAAGACATTAAAAACTTGTATATCTATTTTATCTGGCACCCTTCCTGAAACTCTAACTCTAAACTTTGTTGCTTTCTTTAAATCAATCTTGTCAAATAAAACAGCTATATCTATATCAGAGCGAAGCGTCATTTTATTTTCGGCAGCAGATCCAAATAACCAAATTTCTTTAATTTTTCTAGCTAATTTATCATTTAATACTACTTTTTTTGCTTCATTAATCATTTTTTTAATTTCAGCTCCTTTTTTCAAATCAAATTCTTCTTTAAATCTAGAAATTTTGCTAATAAATCCTAGTTTTTTTCTAATATCTCTAGAAAGTCTGTTTTTTTCTGATTGAGTTAGATTAACTCCTAATAATTGTTTTTCTATTATTTTTAATTCTCTTTTGCCAAATATTTTTCTTGCATTTTTGCTTTTTTTGATTACTTTTAATAGTGACATTTTAAATAACCTTCATTAGGGTTATAATAACCATTATACTGGTTATATTTAAAGCTTTTGACTTAATTCAAAACCCAAATAAAATAATTCAAAGCAGTAGCTATACTTACCCAAATAATATATGGCAGCTGTAAATATGCTGCTGTTTTTTTGATTTTATAAAATGCAAATATCATTAAAGCAATTATTATCCAAAGAGCAATTATACATATTAATCCATATAATGGTAACTGCAGGCCAAAGAACAAATATGACCAAATAGCATTAAGAAATAACTGTATTCCAAATACTCCAAGTGCAAAGTTCTTTTGCTTGCTTTGTTTAGCTTGCTTAACTTCAAGAACAAGATAAAGAGAAATTCCCATTAATGTATAAAGAGTCAGCCACACAGGAGCAAATATCCAGTTAGGAGGACTAAACTCTGGCCTTACTAAACCAGCATACCAGCTATCAATTGCTGGTGCTGTAAACAAGCTTCCAAACAAGCCAGCTAGATGACACAAAACAATTGCCCCGATCAACTTGCCTGCTTTCTTAAGGTCAAGCTTCATATGAATTATTAATTAGTTTTAGGATTTAAGGGTTTTGTTAGCAATGTCGAAAGATTTATAAACATTATAATAATTATAATAGTTATGGAAAATACAACTATAGCTATCAGCAAAAAAATAAAAGAAAGATTAAACATGCTAGGTGCAAAAGGAGAAACTTATAATGAACTAATAGCTAAATTAATTGAAATAGCTGAAAAATCTGAATTTTTAGAGAGGCAAAAAACTATTTTGAAAACAGAGAGGTTCGTTAGCATTGACGAACTTTAAAGTTGTAATTTCAGAGACTGCTGTGAAGCAATTTAACAAACTTGAAAAAAATGCGCAAAAAAGAATTAAAAAAGGTTTATCTTTTTTGAAGAATAATCCTTTTAAGCGCCGTCCTGGTGCAGATATTAAGAAACTAAAAGGTTTTAGCCCAGCTTTATATCGTTTGCGAATTGGTAAGTACAGAATTATATATGCAACAAACAAAGTTGTTAAAATAACTGAAATTTTCAGACGCGGAAAGGGTTATGC
>WJKY01000051.1 GCA_014728835.1 Candidatus Woesearchaeota archaeon
AGTTATATGCAAAGAGCTTCTCGTAGGCATATAACTATCTTGCAAGTAGTACTTCCAAGGCTTTGTCAATGCTTTTTCGCCGCGCATATCATTAATTTTTAATTTTATAACTTTCTTTTTATCTTTCGGAGAGCCACTTAAATGAAATAAATTAATCTCAATAGGTCTTCCTATCAAATTTTTTGGCATAAAAGCAGTTACTTCTCCGATTTCTTTATTTTTAAAAACATCTGGAGCTACTGCTGTAAACCATTTTTTCTTTGGTTTCTTAATTAGTTTTGTTCTCCGTTTTGCCATTGTTTAACTCTTTTTCAAATTCATTTATAAACATTTCCTCTTTGCCTATAGGAATTGTTGCTCCTGCAGCAACATCATGACCGCCTCCTTCGCCACCTAAATTAGCTGCTATTTTTGCACATACTTCGCCTAATGAAACTTTTCCTTTTTTTCCAATATAACGTGATGATATCTTTAGTTTGCTGTCTGCCTTTCCAAAACAAAAAATCGCTTTGCCAGACGCCTCTAAATTAAATGATAAAATTGTTGCTACTGTTCCAGCTAAATTCGAATCCATTTTATCTTTTCCAAGGAAGTAAATAGCATGTTCTGTCTCTTTTACTATTTGTTCATTTTTCCTATTATCATAAAAATAATTCATAGCATCAATTATTTGTTTTTTATAGTTTCTAGTTATTTCTTTACTTTCTTCAAAATCTTTTTTATTTCCCATAGCAACACCAAATGCTATGCCGAATTTCTCTAATTTTGCGCAAGAATTCAGAGTTGCTGAAAGTACTTCTGCTTCTCTTAATTCAGGTATTTCAAATTTCGGTAAAATTATTTTATCTTCAAAAATATTTGCAGGATTTTCAACATGATATCTCTTTGCAATTAAAGCTGTTGCTAATTTCTTTTTTTCATCATCTGTTAAATCATTAATAGTTTTCCAACTATCATCTTCCTTTTTAAGATTTATTCCAATTTCTTGCAAAAATTTAACAGCTGCAGACTCAGAGCCAGATATACTGGGTATAAAAGGGTCAGTACTGTATTCTAAGGCTTTATGTAAGGGTCTTGAACTCCATCCATAAAATTTCAATCCTTTTTTTGTAGTTACAAAACCTTCTTTCAAAGCTTGTTCAAAAATTTCTTTATTTGGTCCTGAGAACTCGCCGTCTTTTCTCTGAGAATCACCTACTGCGCCAACAATTGCAAGTGCAGAAAGATCTTTATTTTTTTCATTTAATGCTCTAGCAAATAAATAGCAAATTGTTGCTCCGCAAACGTCTTTTCCTCCATCTATATTATAAAAATATGGATTAATATTTCTTGCATTAGTTCTGTAGTCTGCTTTTTCATCTATTGGGTGATGGTCTAAAACAAAAAAAGTTTTGTCAGGGATTTCCTTAGCAATTTGATTGATTTCTTTGCTTCCATAATCTAATAAGAAAAATACTTTGTAATTTTTTTTCTTTATAACATCTAAAATATCATCTTCTGTTCTTGTAATAAAATGTATGTGGAATTTTGTACCTGCGCGCTGTAATGCTTTTGCAATTATTGCTGCCGAAGTAATGCCATCTGTATCATTATGAGAAATAATTCCAACTGTCTCTTCTTTAAAATTTTTATAAAACTCCGCTGCTTTATTTATTGATGTTCTAAAATTCATTTTTTATACTTCCAGTCAGCAGGCAATACTTTAGTTTTCTTGTAATATTTTTCTAAACGTCTAATTTTTGATTCTGTAAGTTGTAAGCCTCGCTTTGTAACTTTGTCTTTTTTATGAGTTTCTAAGTGTTTCCTTATTTGCATTGCTTTTTCAATTAAATTTTGAATATCTTCTGGCAAATCAGATGTTAATTTATTTTCTTTTATAATTTGGCTAATTTTTTTACCAGTTAATTTTTTTACATCTGGAATTCCATAACTATCTCTTAAAGTTAGACCAATTTTACTAGAACTCAAACCTTGTTTTGCTAATTTTACAACTAATTTTTCTACTTCTTTTGATTTATAACCAATCCAACTTGGTGGTGTTTTTGCTAATGGTTTTTTACTACCTGATTTTCCTTTTCTTCTAGCATGCATTCTTGCCATATGTTTCACCTTCGGCGAATTGAAATATCCAGAACTTTTGTTCTGGTATAAGCTCGCCTGAGCCAGCTTATCCTAATAAAAAGCTTACATCGAGGTCTTTTTAAAGGTTTCTAAAAACTGTATGTTATGGTGATAATAAGCTACAAATATGCTAAGGAGTTGATAGAAACATTTATTCAAATAAAAGAATCTCCAAATCTAAAAAATAAGCTAAATATTGAAAAAATCTCAAAAATAAATGATTCTAAGGAAAATATTACTAAACAAATACTTGATGGTTCAGATTATGCTTTTATCGCGCATGAATTACATAGCAATTCAAATAATATAAAAATTACTGGTTATGCAGAATTTCCAGATGTAAATGGAAAATATACTTTAATATATTCTAAAAAAGAAATTGAAATAAAATGTGATGATAATTTAGAAGATAAAATTGAAAAAAAACTCAGAGATTTTATGAAGCAGTCACAAACTAATGGCTTACTTAAGAAAACTTAGATTTATATCTTCCTCTTGATTCTACTTTTTTTAGTTGCTCAAAAACTTTTTTGTGTTTATAGCTTTCCTTAAAAGCTTTCCAGCAGATTTTCCAGATTTTATAGTGTTTGCTTTTTAAGCATTCTTTGAAAAGGTGCAAATCCACTGCTTTGTCTTCAATACGCTGGCTTCGCGCACCTAATCCAAAATCAATAAATACAACTTCATTATTTCTTTTTATCATATTTGAAGTTGTTAAATCCCCGTGAATCACATCTATATGATGTAATTTTTTAACTGAATTTCCTATTTTCTTGCAAACATTCTTAATTTGCGTTTTATCTTTTTCTGCATCAAGCCAATCTCTTACTTTAATACCATCAATAAATTCTAAAATAAGTTTTGTTTTCTTTTGCTCAATAATATTAGGAGTTTTTACACCTGTCCGCGAAGCAGCTGATATTAATTTTGCTTCTAATTTAGTTCTGCTTTTTCGCAGTTTGTCATCAATTTGTTTTATTCTATAATCTTTGCTAATTCTATCTTTAATTATTTGATTATCTGTTTTATATAAAATTGCTTCTGCACCTTGTGCTATTTTTTCCATATGTTACCGACATGTTTATAAATTAAAAAACCTTGCCTTTAGAACATGGCTAAAAAGAGTGATAGTCCCAATCAAAAGTAGAAGAGTTCTAGATAGTCGCAAGAGTTTTAAATTGTCAAAGCAAAGTAAAATTATGTTTAAGCCAATTGAGGATGTTTTAAAGCCTAAATTTGATGGCAAGAAAGTAGCCATCAGAGGTTGGGTTTATAGAAAACGGAGCCAGAAAAAGCTTATTTTTCTAATAATTAGAGACAGTTCAGATATTATTCAGGCTGTTGTAAAAAAAGGGTCTAAAGCCTGGAAAGCTGCGCAGAAAATTACAATCGAAAGTTCTTGCGAGCTTAAAGGAACAATAAAAAAAGACAAAAGAGCTCCAACAGGCTATGAACTAAAAGTTAGTGACCTAAAAATAATTGGTCTGGCAGATACGTACCCAATTACCAGAGATAAAAGTGCTGAATTTTTAAGAGATGTCAGACATCTTTGGATCCGTAGCAGAAAAATTACTCAAATTCTAAAAGTTAGAAGTGAAGTGTTTAAAGCTATCCATGATTTTTATCGTAAAAAAGATTATACAGAATTTCAATCTCCTATCTTTACAACTTGTGCTTGTGAAGGGGGTTCAACTCTTTTTCCAGTAAAAGGTTTTGGCGAAAAAGTATATCTTTCACAAAGCTGGCAGTTATACGCAGAAGCAGGCATACAAGCTCTTGAAAAAATATATACTATAACTCCGGCTTTTAGAGCTGAAAAATCAAGAACGATTAGGCATTTGGCAGAATATTGGACAGCAGAAGCTGAAGCTACTTGGATGCATTATAAAGATATGTTGAAACAAGAAGAAGAGCTGATTCTTCATATTGTTAAGCATGTTTTAAAAACATGTAAAAAAGAACTAAAAGAATTAGGACGCGACATAAAAGAACTTAAAAAAATTAGGGCTCCTTTTAAGAAAATTACTTACAAGCAAGCAATAAAGAAGCTAGGTAAAAAATGGGGTCATGATTTAACAGACAAAGAAGAAAGAAAACTTGCTAAAGAAATTGGTAAGCCTGTGTTCATAACTCACTTTCCAAGAAAAATGAAAGCATTTTACATGAAATCTGACCCTAAAGATAAAAAAGTTGTTTTAGCTGCTGATTTATTATTGCCTGGAGTCGGAGAAACAATAGGCGGCAGTGAAAGAATTGCTGATGTAAAAGAATTGCTCAAATCAATCAAAATGTTTGGTTTAAAGAAAAAAGATTATCAATGGTATATTGATCTGCGCAAATATGGAACTGTTCCTCATTCTGGTTATGGCTTAGGTATTGAAAGGTTAGTAATGTGGCTAACTGGTGCAGAACATATTATGGATACAATTCCATTTCCGAGAACTATCACAAGAGTTCGTCCTTAAAAAGGACTTATGCCGAGAATTTGCATTGTTGTTACAACAATTCCAAATATAAAAATTGTGATTACTATGTAAGGTAATGCTGTATTTTTTAATTTTAGTCCTTTGGTTTTATATTTTCTAGCTTTAAGTGCCATTACTCCAACTAAAATTCCAGCAAAACCAATTGAATATGCGCCAGTAATTTCAAGAATGCGTGTAAAACTTTTGGCAACAAATAACATAAACAGAGGTACAATCATAGTAAGCAAATAAGCTTGGTTGTTTTTCATTCCAAGGTCTTGGATAAATGTGTCTTTAAGAACTAATCCCAACGCTATAAATGAAGTTGCCATTGCTATCAATGCAAAAATATTTCCTAAAACAATTACAACTGGATTTGTTAGTTGTCCAAATGCAATTGTAGCAACTTCAGATGTTTGGCTGCCTGTTACTCCGACAACTACTGTTGTAAAAAACCAATATAATGTTAATGGAATCAAAACACCTGCAATAACAGCTTTTCTTAATAACTTGGCATCGCCTTTTAGTGCTTGTTTTGCTTCTGGTATCACCATACTACCAGCAATTGCAAACAAAATAACTCCATAAGGTAAAAATGCTTTAGAAAAATTAGCTGTTTGCAGATTTCCTAAATTTATATGTGTAAATGCAAAAGCGCACATTATAATAATCAATCCAATTAAAAATAAAACTAAAGGAAGTTCAACACTTTCTGTTGCTTTAAGTCCTGCATAAATTGGAATTGAAAATAATAAAAGCAAAATTATTGAAAATGTTAAATTTAATGGTATTCCGTAAAATGAGGTTTGTGAAAAAAATGTGGCAAAAACATTGCCGCTGCCAATTGCATAAGCAAGCATAGCACCCCAAACAGTAAAAAAAATCGATGCTTGCATCATTAATTTTCCTTTTTTACCTAAATAATGTTTGGCTAACCCAACTAACTGATGCTTTCCAGGCGTAGATAAAGTTAAATCAGCAACCATTAAAAATTCAAATAAAATTGCTGTGCCAACTATTAATAATATAATTAAACCTAACACATATCCTGATTGTGCAACTGCATAAGGTATTCCTAAAACACCTGCGCCGACTATAGCGCCAACTAAAATTGCTATAGCTTTCCAAAGAGATTTTGTGGCCATCCTTGCTTTCTAATGCTCAAAAAGCATATATATAACTTTTTAAAGGCAAAATTTGCTTATTTTTTACGGGCCTGTGGCTTAATCTGGATATAGCACTCGGTTTCGGCCCGAGAGATTGAGGGTTCGAATCCCTTCAGGCCCATTATCCGTCTGCTCACGGATGTAGAGCTAGCGCATTCAGGTTGAATGCACTAAGCTGCGCCAAGAGCAGCAAAGCTTGCTGTCTGATTGCTTGCAATCAGCCGGTGTAAACTGCCGGAATCAGTTTGCCCCCATAGTCTAGAAGCTGAAAGGTCAGCTTGCACCGAGCGCACACAAGCTTGCGCTTAGTGCACTGTCTTTCAACTGGACAATCCGG
>WJKY01000052.1 GCA_014728835.1 Candidatus Woesearchaeota archaeon
ATGATTAATTCAATTACTGCAGGGGTTTTATCATTTTTAGTTGATGGTGCAAGAACTATGATAATTGCAGGTACTCGTAGCTCTGGAAAAACTTCTTTGTTAGGTGCTTTAATGGTTGAGCAAATGCGTTCAAACAGGATCATCACCATTGAAGATACTTTGGAATTACCTGTTGACCAATTAAGGGAACTTGGTTATGATATCCAATCCATGAAAGTGCGTTCTGTAATAACAGGTGGCGAAGGTGAAGTAGCTGCAGAGCAGGGAGTGAGAACATCATTAAGACTTGGTGATTCTGCATTAGTTGTTGGCGAAGTTAGAAGCAAGGAAGCTTTGGCGCTTTGGGAAGCAATGAGAATTGGTGCTTTGGCAAAGTCAGTTATGGGAACAATCCACGGCGCAGACCCATATAGTGTTTATGATAGAGTTGTTAATGATTTAGGTGTACCAAAAACATCTTTCAAAGCAACAGATATAGTTGTTGTTGCAAACCCAGTTACTTCTTCATCAGGTCTGGAAAGATGGAGACGCGTTGTTCAGGTTTCAGAAGTTAGAAAATTTTGGGAAGACGATCCTTTGAGAGAAAAAGGATTTGCAGATTTACTTGCTTATGATACAAAAAAAGATGAATTAATACCAACTGATGCACTTACAGAAGGCGAGTCAGAAATAATTAAAGCAATTGGTGCGCGAGTTAAAGAATGGGCTGGCAATTGGCCGGCAATCTGGGAAAACATACAATTGCGCGCAAAAATGAAACAAAAACTTGTTGATGTTGCTAACTCATCTGGTAATAAGGAGTTAATGGAGGCGCCGTTTGTGGTAATGGCAAACGATGAATTTCATAAACTTTCTTCATTAGTTACAAAGGAAGTTGGTCATCCAGATCCAAAAAGGATTTACTCTCAGTGGGAGCATTGGTTGGAAAAAGCTGTAAAAAAATAATATGCTATACAAAGATCTTATTAAAAAATATAAGAGAAAACTAGAAAAAAAATTAGGCAGAGATACAAAAACTTCGCAAGCAATGTCTTATTCGCGCGCTTATCAAATTTTCAAGCAAGAGCAGACAAGCGATTTTCATTCTTTTTACGAAACTGCTTGCAATTTCTCAGAAAAACTTTTGAAAATAAAAGTTCCGCCAAAAGACCAGAAAAAAGTTGAACCTTTTCTAAAGCTTGCACATATTTCAGCCACACCAAAAGGTGTTTATTCATTTGCTTACTTTACAACAATTTTGGTTATAATATTTTCTATGATTTTTTCTTTGCTTTTTATGAATTTAATTATAGTTTTGATTGGTTTAATAGTAGCAATTGGATTTTTGTTATATTTGCCGCGCCTACCAAAACAAATTTTTATGAGCTGGCGTTCGAAAGCTGCAGACCAATTAGTTCTTGCAGTTCTTTATTTAGTTATTTATGTTAAACACACTTCAAACTTGGAGCGAGCAATTCGTTTTGTATCAGAGCATATGCCACCTCCAATTTCAATTGATTTTATGAAAATTCTTTGGGATGTTGAAACCAAAAAATATTCTTCAATCAAAGAATCACTTGACGCTTATCTTGAAACTTGGCGGGACTGGGATAGAGAATTTGTTGAATCTATTCAATTAGTCGAAAGTTCGTTTGCAGAGCCAAGCAAAAAACGAAAAGAAGACATCTTAGACAAAGCAGTAAATGTAATTTTAAATGGCACACAAGACCACATGATTCATTTTGCACATCAATTACAAAGCCCAATTCAGTCCTTGCACATGCTTGGCGTTGTTTTGCCAGTAATGGGTATGGTAATGTTGCCGATGATAGGTGCATTTATGGGAGCCTCTATTAAGTGGTATTATCTTGTTTTGTTGTATAATATAATTCTCCCAGTTTCTGTTTATGCAATTGGAAAAAGCGTGCTTTCAACTCGGCCCGCAGGTTCTGATCAGGCAGATGTTTATGAGTATTTGCAGAAAAAATATGCCAAACCTTTTGTGACAGTTTTGGGGCGCAAACTTAAAATTTCTCCAGCTGGTTTAGGCATGACTGTATTTGTTTTAATTGCACTTCCAGCTGTGTTTTATTTTATTTCACTTTTGGGTTTAACTGGCGAAGCACTAAGAGATGCAATTTTTTCAAATATATCTGTATATTTGAGTGTTGTGCTTATCGCAGCTGTTGGTTTTGGTTTAGCTACATATTATTGGTTTTCTATTGCTCATTTGATTAAACTAAAAAGAACAATAGAAAAAATGGAAAAAGAATTTTCATCTGGTATTTTTCAGCTTGGTAATAGGTTACTTGAACATGTTCCAGCTGAAGTTGCATTTGCACGCGTTGCAAATACAATGAAAAAATCAGATATTTCAAAATTCTTTGCAACAGTTGATTATAATATAAGGCGCTTAGGTGTTGGATTAAGAGATGCTATTTTTAATCAGCGATATGGTGCTTTGGCTTATTTCCCATCTGCAACAATTAAAAGCATGATGGCAGTTTTAATTGAGAGCATTAAAAAAGGACCTGAAATAGCTGGCCGCTCTTTAATTACAATTTCTAAATACCTAACTTCTGTTCATAAAGTAACTGAACGGTTGAAAGACTTGCTTGCAGACACAGTCAGTTCCATGCAAATGCAGGTAAAACTTTTTGTTCCAATGATTTCCGGCATTGTAGTTGGGCTTGCTGTTTTAACTACGACAATTATGATTAATCTTGGAAAACAAATGGCTGGACTTGAGGCTCCTGGCACAGGAACTGCAGCTCCCGGCGCAGGTTTATTAGATATTTTTCAAATACAATTTATGACGCCAGGTTTTGTTTTTCAGCTTTTAGTTGGAATTTATTTGATTCAGATTGTATTTATCTTAAGCACTTTATTATCTGGCATAATAAACGGTCATGATGAAATTGAAAGAAAATATGCTATAGCACGAAACTTATTTATTTCAACAGCACTTTATGTTATAATAACTGTTGCAGTGGTGCTGATATTTACAGGTTTGGCAGCACCAATAACACAAATAGTAACTTAAAATGGGCAGCGCTAAAATCCAAAGGATTCCAACGAAAGTAAAACTTTCGTGGACCCAAGAAATGCAAAGCATTTCTCTGGTTTTGCTGGTCCATTTACTCGTAAACTCGTAAGATGGGCATGTTTGAATATAAAAAACCAGTAATGATGATTATACAAATAGCAGTAATTATCTTCCTAATAGCTTTGTTTGTGTTAGTTATATTGCCGCGCATGGGGATAGCAGTATGGACATGAAAAAAATGATTGCAATAATTGTAATTGTATTAATAGTTGCGATAATTAGCTTTTATTTAGCTAATGCTATATATCAAGGTTCAATTCCAGGCCTTGAAAGTATTATAAGCAGTGGAAAGGAGTTTAAACCATGAAAAAAGGAGATGTTTCAATTAAATGGATACTGGGTTTGGCATTAGTAATTATTATTTTAGTAATTATAATAGCTTTTTTATTTGGTGACTATAAAACCAGTTTAGAAAATTTTGTTCAGACAAAAATAATACCATCTTTTGGAGGCTGATGAAATGGAAATGATACATTGGGTTGCGATTATTATAATAGCCATAGTTGCATTTATTTTAATTGCTATGTTTCTAACAGGTTTTATAGGCGAAGGTTTTGAGCACTCTCTGAATGTTTTAAAAACACCTGTTTAGAAAGTTTTTAATTTCTTTTTTGTTTTTAATTTAATATGAGAATAAAGAGAAAATTAAAAAAGAATTATAATTTTTTAGAGACTTATGTAAATTGGAAGCGACCAGTTACTGATAAAAATCCAAGAGCATATGCTCGCGAAGCAATTTACGATTCTATAAAAGGCATTGAAATTGCAACTAAAAAATATAATAATTTTCAAAAACTTCTTGATGCTGGCCTGCAAGTAAGACGCACATGTTTTGAGTTTGATGGAAAAGAATATGCTGTAAGTTTATTTTATGATTTAACAGCTAATGTTTTAGGAGAAAAATATAAAGATAAAATACATCCAAAAGGATATATTGAACTTCCAGATGATTTTGGATACGCTATCTTAGCTGATTTTTATGATTCTGTTCAGCGCAATGAATTTGAATTTGGAGATAGTTATAAAGATCCAGAGAAATGGCTACAAGAATTCACTAAAAAATTAATTACATCAGAAGAGCAAGACATTACAGATGAATATAAAAAAGATTTAGAAGATAATTTGTTAAATACATTTATTGTGCCAGCTGGTGCAACAGGAAAAGATTTTACAAAATTTCTTTTTAATTTGCAGAAATATGATAAAAATATTTATACAACTCTTAAGCAAGTTTATGCAAGTAGATTTGGCTCCGAGTCTTTGGAAAACGGATTAGTTGAACCACTTTGGAATACTTTGGAAGATAAAGTTTCAGAAATTATTAAAGAAGAAAGACAAAGAAATGGAGCTGTAGATAAAGAATCAATAAGAGATAAACTTTACAGCTTTACAAAACAGTTTTCTGATATTGATTTTACAGCAACTAAAACAACTTTAGCATCTTTACTAATGCTTTCTGCAGCTGCTGCAGGTTTCTTTGCAAAAGACAAACCAGACCACACTTCAGCTGATACACCTGATAAAGATACAAATAGCAGACAAGATGGTTATGAGGTTACAAAAATCATAGAATCTGAAAATGGTTTTTCAGCACCGGCAATTTATGAAGATAAAATTGTGTGGATAGAGAAAGATGGTATAGTTATTAATGATGGGCATACGACTACAAGATTGTTTTCAATTAATGCAAGTGAATTTTATAGTAGTACAATAGATATTTATGATGATTATGTTGTATGGAATAATGATGGTAATATTTATTTTGGCAGTATTTCAGAAGCAGAGAAATCTTTCATAGGAAAAGGAGTCAATCCAAGTATTTATGGTGATAATATTGTTTATACTTATCCATATGAAGGAAGTTTGATGTTATATGATATAAAAACCAGTGAAGAAAAAGTTTTACTTAATGAATCAAGTAACAAAAAATGTTCTGAACCAAGAATATGGGAGAATGATATTATTTTTATCGAATACGATATGGAAACGATGAAAGATAGAGTAGCATTGTATAATTTAACCACAAAAGATTATAAGTATATAACTAGCCTCACTGGTAGAAGTCCAGATATTTATAAAAACGAACAAGTATGGGAAGATCCCACTGTAACTATAGATGAAAATGACAAAATCATATATGCACATAACACATTTGTTAGCAACTCATTTGATGGAATAAATCCACACGTATTTGCTAATAGAATTATATATCAAAAAGAAATGGAAGAAGATATTTATTCATATGATATACTAACCAAAGAACATACACAGCTTACTTCTGGCAAATCAATTGACACTTTAGATATTTGGGAAAATAAAATTGTTTGGGAGACTTGGCAGGAGAATAAGGATTGTTTATATTTATTAAAAATACCTAAATTTTCTTTATCAAATATACAAGAAGGAGATGACATAATACATTTAACAGATACTCATGTCTGGAGAAATAGTAATAGGGTTTATGATTTTGTTTCATATGTAAATGCTCTTAATAAAAAACCAAAGGTTATTTTGATTTCTGGGGATGTAGTTGATTGGGGCGCTGGAGAATCAGGGAGTGAGAATTTTAGAATATTTTTTCAATCAATAAATAAACTAGATTCAGATATTGATTTGTACCTAGTGCCTGGAAATCATGACTGTAGATACGGGCTAATAAGCACATCTATTCCGATTCCTTTGGAAGGTGATAAATTTGAAAACTATTATTCGCTGGTTCCAGCTAAGAATGATTTAACAACTGGTGTAGCAGATTTAGGAGATGTTGTTGTTATTGGGCTCAATTCTGGACGGGATGAATTAAATTCATTTACATCTCCATTTCCACCTGAAGGAAGCGGACTTAGTAATACTCAGATTTCTTCTCTGGAAGAAAAATTAGATGCATTAGATGGAGTTGAAAATGGTGTAGATAACAGCGGCAAAGAAAAAATAATTATGATGCATCATCCAACTTTTTGGAAAAATGAAGATGGCGCAGATGACGGAGTTTTCCTTCACAATAGAAATGAATTTAGAGAACTTTGCAAGCAATATGGAGTTGATGTTGTTTTAGCAGGCCATACACACGAAAGTGATATTAAAGAAGTTGCTGGAACAAAATATGTTGTAACTGCTGCAGGTGGTGAAAATGCAGCTTTCAGAAAAATTACTTATACGAAAAGTGGTTTAGAAGTTAAAGACACAGAATTTTTCAAAGAAACTATTACAGGAACTGTTGACTGTCCTGCAACAATCTCTATGTATGATGTTTCTGAAAATGAAGTTAGCAAGGAAAAACAAGAATTACCTGGAGCTTTTTATTCTGGCTGGGAATTAAGTGGAGATAGGACAGAAACTGTTTCCGCGTACAAAGGTGGTCACCATCATTTTGTTGTAACTGGAACTAATCTTGGGCAATTTAAATTTTTAATGAAGGAAAATGAAAAAACTATTTTCAAAACAGAGCCATTATTGATTATGAAAGATGTTAAATATGAATTTACACCTGTAAATAAAAAAGTTTATGTTAGAGAAGATAAAGATAAAGACGGAATATATGAAAATTCTGTTATTGTTACTGATGGCGAACTCACAGCCAAGGAATTAAAACAAAGTAAAGATTCTACAGAAGAAATTGATAATATAATTTATTATATTGCAGGCGGACTTGTAGCTGTCGGAGGTGCAGGAGGATTAGGTTATTGGTATTTTAGAAGAAGAGAAAAATCTGAGCCTTTAGTAGATAAGATAGAATCGTATTCCGATGAAATTGATGAAGACGAAGAGATAATAGATTTAAGAGGTTTGTTAGGAGACGACAAAGAAATAATAAGCCCACGCATTCGATTAGAGGAAGAATAATCAGAAAGTTTTATAAAATTTTTTGAGCATAGACTTTTATGGC
>WJKY01000053.1 GCA_014728835.1 Candidatus Woesearchaeota archaeon
GTATAACAAAATCATATATGCCGAGCGCAGTAATTGCAATAAACGCAATAATTGACGCTTCAATAACTTTGCCTAGTTTTGACCCTCTCTTAAATGGCAGTTTCATTAAATACATTAAAAAATTTTGATATTAAAACGTTACTAAAAAATTAAAAAATAAGGAAAGAGAATTACCTTCTCCTTCTTCTTGTTCTTCTTGTCCTTCTAGTTCTTCTACGTGCTGTTCGTCTTGTTCGAGTTTTTCGTGTTTTTCTACGTGCTGTTCGTCTTGTTCTTCTACGAGTTCTTCGTGTTCTTTTTCTTGTTCTTCTAGTTCTTCTATCTAAGCGCTTAATGCCTTTTTTTCGAACAACTGGTTTCCAAACTCTTGACGGCAACCAATCAGGACTTCCTTCTGGAGCTCTAACTCTTTTTCTATTTCCTCTATAAACATGTAACTTTTTTGTTCCTCTTTCTCTCAAAGTAATATTTTTAAAGCCTCTTGTGGCTGCTTTTAATGCTGCTCTTCGTGGCTGACTTCCTGTAAACACGTGGTTTGTATCTCTAGTTCCGGATCTTAATACAAAATATCTCATTTTAATCCTCCTTCGAATTTTTCGCACCTCATAGTTGAATTTATCTAAAGTTTGCTTGTATATAAATGCTTCGCTATTAGTTGATTTCAAAGAGAGTTTAAGCAAATTTTTTAAATATAAACTTGCAAAAACAAGTATGGCTACTGAAAAATTTATTTGTTCACTCTGTGGCAAACACTTGCATATTGACCCTTCTAAATTAGAAGAAATTGTTCCAAATAGATTCTGGGCAATTAAATTAGATGAAAACGTGCATCATTGTGGACATGAAAGTGTATTTGCGCGCGGAGAAGCAATATATTCAGGATTTTTTTACAAAGCAAATGATAAAGCTCTTGAAACTTTGTCGGATGTTGAATTATCAAAATGGAAAAACAAAGTTTATTTTCATTATTTAGAAGAAGGTGTTGAAGATTTAGAAGATTTCAAAGATGTTATGTTTAATCTGATCAAAGAAATAGATTCTATTCTAAAAAATCCTAAAATAAAAAACAAACAAGATAAAATCAGAATACTTGCTGAAGACAAATTAGGCGGCTACAAAGAAAAAATTAAGCGCGGTGGATTTGAACGTGAAAGAGAAAAATATGTCCCAGATGGAAAAAGCTAGTTCTTTAATAATTTAGAAAGTAGTGGTGGCGTCCGAAGTTATCAACATTGCGTCAGTCCGAAGACATCAGCGCAGTGTCAAATTCTTCCACCAACACTAACAAAATATCAAAATAAAGGCGTATAAAAAGTTTTCTTTACCAATTAAAAACTCAGACTGAATTAACCATCTCAATTTGTGATTATTTATTCTCAATTCTTGGAGCTAGAATAAAGCTCATCTGCAACTTATTCAAAGCTCTGAAATCCAAACGAAGCGGATAATCTTTTGCAAATCTTAAAGATGCACTATCAGCTAATGTAGATGATTTTGCTATTTTTTTCAGATAATCAACAGAATAAACTGAGCGCACAGGATCTTTTGCAGCTATTTGCACTAATGCATCATGCCCGCGAGTCAGTTCAACATTTACTTTGCTCCCTGCATCGCCTGCAGACATTGAGAAAACATTTTTTTCAGCATCAAATGTAACTGCATCGCCAGCAATTGAAACATCATCAACATAATCTTTGAATTCTTTTGCATCAACTTCAACTGTTGCCATAAAATCTAAAGATGGTATTTTTCTTTCTTTGACTTCTCGCTCTAAAAGTGGTATGAAAAATCTTTTCTTTGATTTTCCAGAGCTAATTAATTTTAATTTATTTTTCTCAAGAGTCAAAGTTAATGAGTCTGCTCCTCTGACTCTCTTTAAAGCATTTTTTAGATTTTCCAGATTAATTGTTAATTCAACAGTATCTTCAACTCTATATTCAATAAAAGCTGATGGAAGAATATTTAAAATAACCATAGATATATTAGCTGGATCCATTGCCACTAGCTTAATACCTTCTTTTTTGATGGTAAAAGTAGCCTCTGTAATAAAATCTGAGATTACTCCAATGCTTCCATCTAAAATCTTAGGTTCATTTAGCTTTAATACAAACATAGTATAATATTTTAGAGCAAAAAGTTATTTAATATTTATGCTAAGCAAGAAAACAGTTTAGTGCCCTATATACTTTGTAAATTGGATATATAATACATCAACAACAGCTACAACAAGTGCTACTACAAACAACCAAAAAACAGATGGCCATGCAAAAGTAGCAGCTGCTATTAACAATAATATTACTGCATATGCCAACCATCGATAAAAATCTCTTTTCTTAGTTTTCATTATTTTTTCTTCATAGGTGGTTTTGGACGCTTTCCATGTACATAAAAGTAAATTGTTTCTACAATCACCATACTAATAAATACTGCAAGCAAAACCCAAAGCACTTGAGTTGCGCCTTTGCCAGCAAACCAACCAAATATTATACCTGCAACTAATAATATGCCTTCTTCAATTGTAACTACTAACCGCCTATCTTCAAAAAATCCTTTAAGTGAACGTTTTGCCATAATTTACCTCCTAAAACGGCAGTATGCCTGGGTCTATAAACAAAGATAATTTTAAGCCCAATATTATTCCAATTATCATTCCGATTAGTAAACCTATAAAAATGTACATACCATCAATACCTTTTTTACCTTTAAACATGTGACCACCTCTTAAGTTTTAATAAGTTACAAATTATAAGTATATAAAGTTTTCAGTGGACTAAATTCATTCAGAAGCAAGTAATACTTTCTTATATAATTCCTTATCAACTTTATCAAAATCTTGCACAACATCTGCCTGAATTTCAACTTCATCTCCGCCGCCCCATACTTTTCCAAGTACGCGAATAAACTGACCTTCATTTATTTTTTCAAAGTCGCGAGGATTATTAGTTAAAACCTGCACTTTATCTTCGCCGTCATCTATTACAAAAGAACTAATCTCTGAATTTTTAGTAATTACAGTTCCTGCAACAGCAACTCTGCCACCTTCTGAAAGGTCTGAAATTTTTGTTTCTATACAAGGAGCCCTCCTAATAACTTCTTTTTTTTCTTCTTCATCTGCCATGATAGTGAAAACAGAGCTTACAGCTCTATAAGTATTCGCGCCAAGTGTGATTGCACTTAGTGCATCTATAAAATTGTGTTTCAGGTTCATCTGCTGCGCGCGTTTGCATAGTCCACCAATAAGCTTCTTTGTGTCCGCACTTTGGACACTTTACATCTGTAGTAGTTGGCATTGTATCTTTAATTTCTTTTGGTTTTCCTCGTATTTTCTTTTTCTCTTCTTTTTTCTCAATCTTTTCTTTCATTACAATTCCATCTGTCCGAACTTTTTTCCCGCATTTTGGACACTTCAAGGTTTTTGGACTAACTGGAACCATTAAACCCTTGCATTTTGGACAAAATTTCATAGCTTTTTTTTGTTGAATATGAGACTTTAAAGGTTTTTCGATTATGTTTGGCCGGTAACTGCCATTGCAATTACTTTAGGCCAACCCAATAATGGAGACCATGCAATTGCTTTTCCTTGTATTTGCTCGTATATTATTGTTTTTTCGAAAAATATCTGTCCGGAATTAGCATCACCTTTAGTTGAGAATTTTATTTTTCCATTTTCTTCAGTTATTTTTACAACTCTGTGTATGATTGGCTGATTTTTATGAGGCGTAGCATAAACAATTATATCACCGAGCTGTATTTCTTCAGCAGAAACACCTTTAACCAAAAGCGCATCACCTTTTTTGAAACCATTTGGCCTGTAAAAATCTTCAAATTGCTCTTTGGAAATATTATGCTGTTCATACCAGCCTTTGTTAGCAGACCACCATTCATCAAAATCTTTTCCATGATGATCCATTGAACTAGATATAACACCGACAGCAGGATAATCAGTATTTAGTGCAAAACCTAAGCCTGGGAATATCAAAAACTTTCCTATTAAAAAAATAATAACTGCATCAGCTAATAAACTTGCCCAGGAATCTTCATGCGCTAAAAAGTGCCATACTTTGCCATACCAAGTAGGATGGTCTGCATATGTACACTTTTTCTTTGGTTTTGATGCAAATATTTTAGGAAGTTTCATTTTCTTTGAAAATGAGCCAGCTAAAAGCGCAAGCTTTTAAGCGTGTTCATGCTCGTCCTCTGCTTTCACCTAATTTAATACCAGTTGCTATTAAATGAGCAACTCTTATTGGTTCTGGTATTAAACCATGTGTAATTGTAAGCTTTAAAACTTGTCGGGCTTGCTTTTCAGTTATACCAATATACTGAAAGTAAATCTTTCCCTTTTTTCTCAAACCTTTATGTTTTACAGGAAACTCATAAATCTTTCCTGCGTTTTTCATTAATTGCAATCTTTTTTCTGGCTTTGATAAATGATTAAGCGCTAGCTTGATTTTCTTAAAGTTTGGTCTGCGGCGGATTACCACAATTACAGGCAGCTTTGTTTTCTTGTAAAGCTTTTGTATATCAATTATATTAAAACCGCCCAGAGCAATTCCATCAAGCATTATTATACGGAGCTGGCCTTTGTTTCTGCTTTTTTTAATCATCTGAATTATTTTATCAGTTGCATTAAAACCATCAACACTAATTTTTGAAGAAAGCAAACCGTCTACGTATTCGCCAGCGCGAAAAACAGTTCCAATGATTTGCGTGTATTTATTTTTGCGCTTAAACGGACAATCATCAATTCCTAATATTCTGGTTTGCTTTTTTATTTTCATATTATCTTAACCAAAACTTTTCTTTGGTCTCTTGGACCATCAAGTTCTGCAAACATAATTGCCTGCCATGTGCCAAGCTGTAGTTTTCCGTCTTTGATTGGAATAGATTCTGAGCTTCCCAGCAAAGCTGTTTTAATATGAGCTTGTGCATTATTATCAATTCTGTCATGTCTGTATTTACCATGATCAGGAACTAATTCAGCTAATTGGTCTAGAATATCTTTTTTTAGTTCAGGGTCTGCGCTTTCGTTAATTATTATTGCACCTGTTGCATGCGGTGCATAAACAACACACAAACCATCTTTAACTTTTGATGTTTCAACAATCTTTTTAATATTAGAAGTAATGTCAATCAAATCAAATTTCTTGTTTGTGCTCAGGCTTATTTGCTTTAACATAAAATAAATGCTTAGAAAGAATTATATAAGTGTTTTGAGCAAATAAATCATGGCAAAAAGAAAAAGGAAAAAGCGACATAAAAAAACATTTAAGAGCAAAAATTTCTTTGAAAAAGCTAAAAGATTTTTATTGTCGCCTAAAAAAGCATTCAAAGCAGAAAGAAAAACTAGGCTTGGTGAAACATTCAAATATGGATTAATTGGATTAGCAATACTTGGTATTTTAACAGGAATTATTTATTTAGCATTTCCACTTCAAGCAATACCTTTCGCGGGCCCAACATTATTTTTGATGTTGCTTGTCCTGACTGTAATTTTTGGATTTATAATATTCGTAATCGGTGGTTTGTGGCTTCATTTATGGGCGTATATTTTTGGAGCTAGAAAGGGACCGGAACAAACAATGAAAGCATATTTTTATGCGAAAACACCAACTTTTTTTCTGGGCTGGTTACCATTAATTAGTTTTATTGGTGCGATCTGGTCAGTAATATTAGAAGTTATAGGACTTAAACAACTACAAAATATGTCAACTGGGCGTGCAGCTGGAGCAGTAATTATTGCAATTATTATTCCTATGATCATATTTATTATACTAATATTTTGGGTACTAAATTTAGCAGCAACAACTATGGGAACAATACCATCAGGAATGTTTAACCTGCCAACTTAATTTTTATTTTTTATTCTTTAAATATTTGCGCCTGAAACTTATAGATTTCTGAGTTATTATTCTTCCAAGCTTCAGGAGGCAAACTAGCTTTAATACAAGTTTGATTTAGAAACTGTTCAGCTGTCCAGTTATGTTCTTCTGCAACCTGTGGTAGCAATAAACCACTTGCTGCTCCTTGCTTAACAATTAGACCATCTTTACTTATGTTTATTTCTTTTGGGTTGGCTTGTATTTTCTTTGATGGCGTTAAAATAGAAATCTCAATTTTAATCTCATCTAATTCCTCTTTTTTTAAAGGAGGAAAACGAGAATCTTCAAATGCTGCTCCGCGTGCAGCTCTTGCTAATGCAACTCCAAGTGGAAAAACAGGTTCAGGAAAACCAATACAACCTCTTAATTCTTTGTTTTTGTTCAGAGTTACAAAAACTCCTCTTTTCTCAATTAATAGATTTTGTAATTCGGCTGGAATATTAATTTCTTTTTTTCCAAAAGCTGAAGAAATAATTTTGCGTGCAATTACTATTAATTGTTGTCCTTGTTCTTCTGTAATATTCATTATTTAATTGCTTTAATTTGCTTGGTCAAATCTTTTATTGTGTCATTCCAAACGCTTTTTGCACTTTTTCTTTTAGTGCGAAGAATAAAAATTGGTTTACTTGTTTCTGGATGTTCTATTCGAAAGCCAGCTGCTTCAGTGGAACTGTTTTTCCAAAGCTCTGACTTTATTAAATTTAAAATAGCTTGATTATTTTCACTAAATTCTATTTTTAGTTTATTTTTTTCCTTCTCTAAAACATTAACTTCCATGTTTTTAATCAAATAAATTGCCTTTATAAAACTTGTTATATATTAATTTCATCTGCGTTGGCTATTGATTTTTTAAATAACTCTTGGTCGTCAACTAATCTAGGACAAGCTGTATTGATCCAAGCTTGTATTTGTGGAAAATTTAGTAAGTCATTTGGATTGATTGTATCTGCAACAAATACAAAAGCTTGTTTTCCTTGAGATTGCAGTTTCTTTTTGATTTGCTCTGCTCTTTTTAGATTTTGCTGGCCAGGTTTTGTGGTAACTAAGATTCCAAGTATTTGCGCGTCTCTAACTTTCGATACACGCGCAGCTTGTTTTTTCAACCATTTCTTTTTTTCAGCATCTGATAGCTTATTTACCTTATTTGTATATGGATTTAGAATAATTACTGGTTTGTTTGTTTGCACTGCAATACCTAAAGGATGGAATTTACCGTCACCAATATATAAAAAACAATCTACTTTATTTTGAATTTTAATTGCTGCGCTTACATCGCAGCCAAGAACTTGTCCAGGATAAACTGCATGTTTGTTCGGTTTACTAATAACAATTTGTTTCTCAGCTTTTTTTAATTCAGATTTGATTTCAGGCAATTGACTTACAAACTGAACTGTTGCAACTAAGCCAATTGTTTTAAAATCTTTAAGTTTATTCAAAACAGATTTGCCTATGTTTACTTTTTTCTTAGCTTTTGCTTCTACAAACATAACTTCCATAAAATTTCTTAGAATAAGTGCTTTTTAAAGGATTTGCATTAGCGCACGTGTTCACTTTGGCAAATGCTCGTTAATCTTTTCTGATTTCCAGCCAGCGTCTTTTAATGCTTTTCTTACTTCATTAGTTGTATGTCCTTTGTTAAGAGATTCTTTTACAAATTTAGAAGCTTTGGTTTTGGTTTTTCGACCTGTATCTATTTTATGCTTTTTAGCTAATTTGCTAATATCTCTAGACAATGTTGGCTGTTTTGCAAAGGCTTCTTCGACTATTTGTTTTGGCCAACCAGCATCAAGAAGTTTTGTTTTAATTTCTGTTGCACTAAATCCTTTTTTCAAACCAGCTGAAATATATTTCTTAACTCTTTTTGCTTTTCTTTCACCAACTGTACTTACTTTATGTTTTTCAGCTAATTCACCTAATTCTGTTAAATCACCATGAGACTGAGCTAATAAATCATTTACTTTTTCTTCATCCCATCCTTTTGTAATTAATGCTTGCTTAATTTGTTTTGGACTATATCCTAAAGACAAGCAGTTAGTAATATAACTATCAACACTTTGTGTTACAGCTCTGGTTGGTCTTGCAGATGGCTCTGAAACACCATGTGTTTCAGTTAAATCTTCTAATTCACTTTCTGGTCGCTTGTAGAAGAACCACCAACCAGCAAAACCAGCAGACAATAAGATAATTGCTAAAATTGATGAGTATAAAACAATATTTGATTTTTCTTTACAATCACTAGGACAGGTTTCAGATGTTTCACCTTCAGCAGAATCACAAATTCCATCTCCGCAAACAGCAGTTGATGCATCTCCAGGTACGCATTCATTTCCTATACAAACTAATCCTTGATCGCAACCACAATCAGTACAACAAGTAGCTGTACTTTCAGTTACTTCGCACATACCATCTCCACATGTAGGAGTAGAAGGTATTGTTTCATCAAAAACACTGGCATTTTTATCACAGCCATTATAAGCATCCCCATCACAGTCTTCATCTACATCACCTGTGCAAAGTTCATCTGCACTTGGATTAATATTAGGATCATTATCATCGCAATCAAATTCTTCATATGAATCATTACATTCGTCTGCGTATTTTACATATCCATCTCCATCAGCATTCCAGTCATCATCAATTATTTCATTACAATCATCATCTATTGCGTCACAAGTTTCAGTTTGTTTTGGTGTGCCACCAGCATAACACTGGCATTGAGTTTCTTCAACAGAAGTTCCATTATTAACATTATCTTGGATGCCATCGCAATTATCATCTATTTGATTGCAAGTTTCATCTGATGAATATGTTGCATTTTCGCATTTTTTCCATTTTCCATTTTCATCACAAGTTTGTGTACCAAATTCACAAGCACCTGTATCTGTTTCAGGTCCGCAGTCCCTTTCA
>WJKY01000054.1 GCA_014728835.1 Candidatus Woesearchaeota archaeon
AAGCGGAGGAAAATATTCAGATATTGTTGAAAAAATTGATTTTAATCTTACAACAGCTGAGAAAATAATTAATTGTATTGATAAATTACATGTGTCTAGCTATCCTGAAAAAATAAATAAACTAACGTCAGATATTTATTCAGCATATGATGCTGGTTTATTAGAAAATAAAAAACTTGAAATTAAGTATAATCAAGAAAGTTTTGATTTTGATTTATATGTAGTTGCTGAAAATTAAGGTTTTTAAAGCGTATTTATTTGCAATATGGAAAGTAATTAGTTTTATATATAAGTATGAAATATCATAAGTAATTAGATATTAAATTTAATATGAAATCGCATAAATTTAGAAACAAGATTCTCAAATTTGTAAAGAAATTAAAAGTTGTAACTACCTCTGAGGTTGCTGAAAAACTTGGTGTTTCTTGGAATACAGCTGAAAAATATTTGTTGGACTTAGCATTAGAAGGTTCTGTTCAGCGCATGAAAAAATCAGGAGTTAATTTATGGGTAATAAAATAAATATAACTAAAACAGACCATAGTATAAAGTACAAAATAATAGTTATATTTATACTCATTTCAATCATATTATCTATTGGTTTATTAGGTCCAACTTTTACAGGAGCTTTTATTATTAGTGAGCAAGAATGGGAAAATGTTCAAGAAATAACAGTTGATAGTTCTGCTGAAACAGTTCAAGTGCATATTGTATTTGAAGAACATAAACCAGTAAATTGTGAAGATGGAATTTATGTAATTGGAGATGCACAGGAAATTCCATTTAAAACTAAAAATGAAATATATGAAAATGAAGTTTGCACTGAAACAGATGTTATATTTGATAATATTATTTATGGTTTAGAGGAAGAAATTGAAAATAAAACAATTTCAGAAAAACCAAATGAAACAGAAGAAAATCAAACTATTGAAAACAAAACACTTCCTAAACCAAATCGCGCTGCCAAAGAACCAAAAACAACTCGCGAATATATTGTTCCAAAAATAACAGGTGCTGTAATACTAAAACAAACAATTACTTATTATATTTATTATGGAAAAATAACTGAAGAAAAAACAAATGAAACCCAAAAACAAGAATTACCTCCTGTACCTAGTAAAGCTCCAAGCGGAGATTTTTCACATAGTGATGAACCTTATTGGGCAATAAATAATACAGATGATGATGTTTTAGAGTTGGTAAATGTAAGTGATGACATTAGAGCTTTAGTAATGGCACCAGCAGGGTCTAATGGATACATACTCTCAAATTGGACAACAGGTAATATAGAAGATAATCATACTGTTGATAATGTAACTTATCATTTTGAACATAATGAAAGTTCTACTGATGCTGGTGAAATTAATTTATCAATTTGGTGGTATAATGGTTCAGAATATATATCTATTTGTGATGCTACTGAAAAAGCGGCAGAATCAACTGATAATTGTGATCTTTCAAATGATGTTAATACTCCTTTAGAAGCTAGGAATATTTCTATTAAATATTATCTTGAAAGTTTAGACATCAGCAACGTAAAATCTGACTTAGATTATGTAAATATCACTATTGTTTATAATTGTACAGATATTGATGATGATGGATATAACTTAAGTGCAACTGGTTGTACAGGAACTGGTTCTGATTGTGATGATTCAGATGCTAGTGTAAACCCAGGCGCATCTGAAATATGTGGAAATGGAAAAGATGATGACTGTGATGGTGATATAGATAGTGCAGACAGTGATTGCTCACCTAATTTAGAAGTAATAAATATATCTTACTCTCCAAAAAATTATTTGCTTTATGGAACAAACATTGAGATTAATATAACTGTTAATAGTACAGGAGCTGATGATGCTGAAGCATTTAATATTAGCTTATATATTGACGGTGTAGAAGAAGACCGTGCAAATGTTTCAGAACTTAATTCAACTAATACAACTACAGCTACATTTACTTGGAAATCAGATTCAGGATTACACAATCTTAAAGGATTTGCAGACCCAGATAATTCTATTGCTGAATCAGATGAAACAGATAATAAAAAAATTACAAGCATTGCAATTGATTGGCCGACATTTAAAGGAGATTATTTCAGAACTGGTAAATCAAATGAATATGGTCCTACAACTAATGAAACACTTTGGGTAAGTGCTTCTCTTGGTGCGCCAGGTGGTTCTATTAGCTGGATTATGTCTTCTCCAATTGTCGCAAAAGATAAAGTCTATGTTGGAACTTGCGATGAAATTGATGCACCAGGCGGAGACCCTGACGGAGGAAATGTATTTGCTTTAGACAGAGATAATGGATCTATTCTTTGGAATGTAAGTACTGGTAATTGCATAAAATATGGTTCTCCTACGTTATATGCAGGTAGAATTTACGCAGGAGATACAAACGGTAACGTAACTGCAATTAATGCAACAAATGGAAATGTTTTGTGGGTATATAATACAACAAGTGGTGGAGAAATATGGAGTTCTCCTTTAGTTTATAATGAAACAGTGTATTTTGGAGACTCAAAAGGAGTGCTTTGGGCGCTAAATGCTACTAGTGGTGAACATATTAATAATCGCTCAATGGGAAGTGATTATTCCTTTTTAAATTCACCTAGCATATGGAATGATACTATTTATTTTGGATCAAATCATAGCCAAAACAATGGTACTGTATTTGCATTTACTTTAAACCTAAGTACTACTTGGTATAAACCTGTTGTAGGTGGTATTGAAACTTCATCGCCTATGATTCACAGCACTGATATTTATATAGGCACTGTAGAAAATAGTTCAAACTGGGGACAAGTCTATAAGTTAGCTGCATCAAGTGGCAATTTACAGTGGAGAGAAAATCTATCTTTCCAAACAATAGATACTACTGCTGTAGCACATGCTGGTAAAGTTTATTTTAGCACATATGGAACTTCAGATTATCTACATGCTTTAGATAAATTTACAGGTAAACCAGAAGAAGCTTTTGATCCTAATCCTGGATTCAGTCATAACTTCAGATCTTCACCAATACTTTCAATAACTAGTAAAAGAGTTTATGTTGGTAATGATGAAGATAATATTTTTTATTCTTTAAATTCAACTGAAGTAAATAAATCAACAATTTGGAATTATTCAATGCCTGTTGCTAAAGGTTCTACGCCTGCAATACTTGATGGTGTGCTTTATTTTGGTGGTGGAGATGGTAAAGTTTATGCTATTGGTCAGAACACATCAAATATAAGCTCCTGTATTACTTTAGTAAGAGATAATAAAATTTATGCTCTTGGTGCAAACTTAACTGGAGTGCAAAGTGGAAAAAATTATTGTATTGATTTCTCTGGGCATAATATGACATTAGATTGTAATGGATACAATTTCTCATCCGGAGGTGCAAGTTCTAGTGCTATTTATATCAAAGAAAGCAATAAAATTACAATCAAAAACTGTAGTATAAAAGAATATACTCTTGGAATAAACATTACGGATTCAACTAATAGCACAATAATCGACAATTATATTAACATCTCACAAGATAATGGTTATGGTGTGTATGTACGTGGTGCAACTTCTACAAAAACAAATATTAGTTCTAACAGAATATTAGGAAGCAAAGACGTGGGAAATACTTATTACGGTATATACATAAATAATACACCAAATAATCAGTATATTATAAATAATACTATTTGGGGACAAGTTCGTCCTTGGGGATTTGATATTAAAGCTATTGTTACAAACTCTAATCATTCTCTAATCAAAAATAATGAAATTTATAATATTACAGATGGTTATGGTATTATTGTAACTAATGGGCATAATAATTCTATTTTCAATAATACAATATATAATGTAACATATTCTGATGGAGGAATGACTGATGGTACTGGTATTTATTTAGAGCTTAATGCGTCAAATAATTTAATCAAAGAAAACAATCTTACAGATTGCCATAATGCCATAGTAGCTTATACTGATTCACATGATAATAATTTTACAAAAAACCGTGTATTAAGAAGTGCTCAATATGGAATATCTATGCTTGCAAATCCTGGCCCTACGTTAACTCCAGAAAATAATACAATCTGGAATAAT
>WJKY01000055.1 GCA_014728835.1 Candidatus Woesearchaeota archaeon
ACATTATATTACTGCTCTTATCACCATAAAATACAGTTACATCAATATCATGTACAGATGAATCATATATGCCATCCCAATAAGCAACTAAATTAACTGTTTCATAAGGTCCAACGTCTACAGGCGAACTTTTTATCTCGCCAATTACTTTTTCATCTTCTAATATTTTAATTACAACATAAACATCTTTTAACAAACTATTCCATTCGTTTTTTATACTGATAACAAATTTAGTTACGTTGCCATCTGTACTTATTTGAGGATCAATATCTACTTTAGAGATTTTAATCAACGGCTCCCCAACCAAAAAATTAGTTTCATCGTGATATGTTGTAAATTCATCTTTTAGTGTAAGCTTTGCTTTGTATTCACCAATAGAAACATCCTGAGTAGACCATTTTTGGTTTACAGATACTTTTTCGCCTGCAGGCACATCAATTTGGTTAAAAGATATTTTTTCAATTTCTTTTGAAGAATTATAAACAGTAACACCTCCGCTTATTCCATATGAATCTTCTTTTGAAGGATTAGTTAAATCTACTTGAAAGTTTACAGTTTCCCCTTTTTCACTTGCATTGCTAGCCTTTAAATCAATTTGTAGAGATTTAAGGCCTTTTTCAAAATTATTAACTATTAATTTAGATTTTACAGTAGCTAATGCAGCTACGTTTTCAGAAGATGTATTGATTTTTTCTGTAATTCCTATAATATTTGTATGTTTACCTGATGGTACATTGCTAGGCAAAGTTAGTTTTACTTTAAAGGATTTTACTTCATTTGGTTTTAATTTAAATTCAGTTTCTTCTAATTTAATGTGATTAGCCAAATCACCATCTATATATGCCTCCACTTTTGTCTCAGTATTTTCTGAGTTAATAGCATAAAATGTTAGAGTTGTACTAGTTGGGCCTTGATAATCAATGTCTATTTGTGCCGGCGCAATACCAATTGCAGAAGCACAAGGTAATAGTAAAAGAAATACAAAACATATAATTGCGCCTCTAAACCATGTACCTCCCATACTAATTTTAATTGATTTTAATTATAAAAACTTACTTATCTGTTTAAACTTCTTAATTCCCAATTCTTACGCAATTTCTTTTTTTTCTTGTAATACGCAAGTCCAAGAATTATTATTATTGCTACTAATAACATAGCTATAATAGTCTCATTGTCGTATTCTAAAAATGACTTACTAACCACTTTTACTGCCCTACTTTTTTCAGCAGTTTTGCCCTCATAAAATACAGTAACAGAAAGAGTATAATCACCTGTGTCTAAATCAGTAGTATCTAAATAAGCATTAATTGTTTTTTCTGACCAAGAATCCATTATAACTGACGCAGTAGTTGTTTCAGCTAAAATTTCATCATTTTTTTGTAATTTAACTTCACCATAAACATTTGGTATGTTGTTGCCCCACTTACTTTTAACTGTAAATGGAACTTTTACAATAGCGTTTTTTGGTAGTTCAGTTACATTAATATTTGTTATTTCCAGTAAAATATCTCCTATTCTAAACTCAGTTTCTGCATTTATTGGATTTCCATCATAATATATATTTGCTTTTGCTTTGTATAATCCAAGTTTTCTATTAGTAGTATCCCAAAGGCTTGTTAATTTAACTAATTCTTCAGTTTGCACGTTATATTCTGAAGAAAGCTGTATGGTTTCTAACAAATCTCCTGTAGGACTAAAAATCTCAACATTACCTGAAACTTCATCAATTGTTTTTTCTCCATAACTTTCTAATTTAGCTGTAAATTTAACTGGGTCTCCTACTTTTGTATTGCCAGCGTCAAAACTTTTAAGCTCCATATATTTTTGCGGATAAGGTACTAACGTATTAATTAAACCAGTCATTGCTACTCTAGCTGATATGCCGCCAGGATTTTCAGAGTTATCTTTTGCAGTAATTCTCCAAATTTTTTTACCAGGTTTAGAAATTTCAGGTACAACAAGATCAACATCAAATTTATATTTTCCAATAGCATTTAATTTAAATTCTGTTTCAGATAAACTAATAGCAGTAGTATGTGATGGCCCTCCTGCAGATAATTTTATTTTTTGAAATGGTTCTCCGTATAAAGTAAAGTGAAAGGTATGCTTTTCTCCAGGAGCATATTTTATTTTGTATATAGGCGGAGAAATACCTAGTGCAAATACTCCTTGAAATAAGAATAGCAAAAATATAAAACTAATAAATATTAATATGTGTTTTTTAGCAGCCATTAGATTTCAACACCTTTTTTAATTTATAAGTTTTTAGATATATAAAAAAAGAAAAAATTAAGTTGCAGCTTCCCCAGTAAAAGTTATAATTGCACTTCTCCATCCAGCTGGTTCATCATATGGTACTTTAATTCCTATATCTATTCCTAATTCATCATCACCAGATCCATATGTAAAATTTTCACAAAATCCTTGTGTAGTAGCGTCACCAGAAAATTCAGTAAGTTGATCTTCTGTTGCGACCCAAGTCACACAGCTACCTGCTTCTCCAGGAGCAGCATCATCATATGGTTGAAAATAACTTGTTGGTGTAACTGCTGTTCCAGTCATACCTAAATCCTTATCATCAGTTTCAATTGTTACATTTAAATCATAATTACCACAATTTCTTAAATTAAAAGCATCATCTGCGCTCCACGAACCATTAACAGTTGTTCCATTACTAACTGCTAGTGCAGCAATTTTCTCTGCAGTAACAGAACCTGTACCTAAACTAACATTTTCATCATCTAACGCTAAACAACCTAATCCACTAATATTAATTTTAGCTGTTCCAGAAGGAGTTGTACCAGCACCTGTAATTTGTGGTAGTTCTCCATAACCCATAATTCCAATCATCCCTATTATTGCAACAATTGCTACTAAAATTATTGCTGCGAATGTTAATTTATCTTCTGCCATATTATATTTATTCAGACGACATTATTAATTCATCTGTTGCCTCAACAGTTACGTTTTCTTCACCTGCATCTTTAATGTCTAATGCAACTTCTCCTGTAACAGAGGTATCAACATCTTCTTTGGTTTTATCTTCATTCATTAATCCTTCAGAAGAGAAACCTGTTGTTGCTATAACTACAACAAGTAATAATAATGCAATAATAAATCCTATTTTACGAATATCTCTCTTTTTTCTAGCCATTTTTAACCTCCTCTTTATTACAAAAAACTACTCAAATCTCTTATATAAAAGTTTCGAGATTATATTTCTGAACTTAACCAAGTAGTTGTTGATATTTTCTCTCCAGCTGGAGCATCACTTGGAACTCTTACTTTCATGTCAATCCTTAATTCATCTGTACTATTTGAATATTGAAGCTGGTCACATAATGGATAGTAAGTGTCATCTGCTAAATATTCATTCCAACTACCTTCAACAACTCCCCAAGACGCACATGAGCCAGCCTCTCCTGGCGGCACATCATCTGTTGAATTATACCAAGACTTTGCACCTGTTCCTCCAACAAAATCAGTGTCATTGATTTTAATTGTTATATTTAAGTCAACATTTCCACAATTATCTAGATTAAATGGATCATCTGTTCCTGCCCAAGTTCCATTATATGCAGCCACACCTGTGCTATAAACTTCTGAATAATTAGAACCTGAATCTACGTGACCAGTTCCAAAGTCAATGTCATCATCATCCAAAGTTATACAATTATGAGTAGTTAAATTAAACGAAGATACATTACTCCAACTACTCCATACTGTTCCGTCATAAGCAATAACTCTCCAATAATACTGTATGTGTGGAGCTTTAATTGGCAACTCAATCTGCACAGTATAACTTGCATTACCACTGTTTTCTGCAACAGCAGGTACTGGTTTAAATCCAGTTGTATCATCTCTACTACTTGCATTTACTTCTAATGATGAAAAGTCTGATTTATTAGATACTTGCACTTTAAAGTGCAAAGTATCTGCATCTATATCAACAGGTATTGTCCAGTTTAGTTTTGGACTTAAACTAAATGTGATACTATTATTAGCTGGGAAATAAGGCACAGGAGCTTCAGGAGCTGAATTATTAATAGTTAAGTTATTTGAATTCTTAGTAGTTCCATCTTCATAACCATCATTAGGAGTTACTTGACATTTCCAAATATCTCCTTTAGTTGTTTCATCAGAAGTTATAGTTTGATTAGATGAATAACCATTTTTTGTATCTAAATAAAGCTGATATATTTGCTGTGCAGATAATGAGCGATTATATATTCTTACTTCATCTAAGGTTCCATTGAACCATCCTTTATCACCAGCACACATATTTGG
>WJKY01000056.1 GCA_014728835.1 Candidatus Woesearchaeota archaeon
CTAAAAATATACTTACCATTTTACGCTCTAGTCATTTTGGTTTTACACTTAGGACAAGGTATTTGATTGCAAGGTGTTCCAACTGTGTGTTTAATTTTATAACCACATTTCAGACACTTGCAGAAGCCACCTGGCCCTCCAGCAGCTGGACCGCGCATTCTTCCTCTTCCGCCGCGCGCAGGAGCCTTGAATCTTCCGCCTCTTGGTCTTACCATTTCATACGCACCTCCTTTGATTCTAATTGCCTGACCCTCAACAAGAGCCTTGGCAACTTTTTTTCTAGCTGAACTTAATATCCGATTAAATGTTGGCTGAGAAACATTCATTTTCTTAGCTGCTTTGATTTGCTCTAGTTCTTCAATGTCTTTTAATCTAATTGCTTCTAGTTCAGCTCGCGTTAGATTAACTTCTTCTAAATCAACCATCCTAACTCCAGCTGGCTTAAAATAATCAACTTCTGGAGAAAATCTTATTCTTCGCCTTCTAAGTGGTCTTGGCATTTTAAAGTTCCTTTAGCTCTTTAGTTAAAGCCTCCTCAAGTGCTTGTTTTACTGTAATATCTTCAGCAGCCATGCTTTTAATATTCTTCTCTTTTAATGCAGAAATCATATTTGGTCCAAATCTACCAGCTACAATAACATTTGCATTTTCATCAGCAACCATTTTAGCAACTGAAAAACCAGCACCACCTCCTCCGTGGCGAAATGGATTTTTAATTGTCTTTACTAGTTTTTTGTCTTCAAAAAATAAAAAATATGGTGCTCGTCCAGCAACTGAACTTACTTTATCTGTTTCTTTTTTACCTAAAGATGCAATTACAATTTTCATATTTTTGCCTCCAATAATTTTTCAACAATCCAACCTTCTGCAACAGAAGCTAAAACCATTACAATAGTTAATACACAAACAAATAACGCCCCAAAATAAACTACCATTAAAGGAATTAATGCAGGTTTAACTGCTCTATTATATAAAAACGTGGCAATCAGAGCATTTCTCATACCTTTTTTTTGCAAATCAGCAAGTAAAGGATACCACATATAAATCGGACCTGTTGAAATAATTCCTGTTCCAATTGCCAGTAACCAACCTTTAACACCAGAACCTTTTCCTAAATATTTTACTAATTCTTTTGGTTTGATAAAATAGTTGATAGTAGCCATTAAAACAAAAATCACAATTATAACTGGTATTATTTTTAGAGTTATATTGTATGCTGTTTTTAAAGCTGGCGTAATAAGTTTTGGTTTTGTAAAATAAATAATTACATATGAAATAATAACTGCTATTAAAAAGTACCAGCTAGCTAAACTTTTTTCAGTTGGTTTGATCTCAAATATTCTTTTCATAATACACTTAATACTCCAACAGTAATCATAGCAACTATAATTGCAAACATAAAACTAATCAGATTTCTTGTAATTGCAAATCTGCGCCCGAGTAAATAAGCTTCAGCTGGGAATTGAACTATACCGACTGTAACCCATGCAACAACAAAAGCTGTTACTGCAATTAAACTAACTCCTTGTGATAAAATTTCTCCACCTATTATATAACTTGTAATAGGTGTTCCAGCTAATACACTTCCTATTGCGCTGCCAATAAAAGAATCAAATATAGGATTTTTAGTAAATATTGTGCTGTAAAAACTTTTAGGAACTGAAGAAGTAATTAAACCTACTAGTAATACAACACCTGCAATAATTGGTATTGCATTTCCTATACCTCGTGTAGCTTTTTTAATGGCCTGTTTTATCCTCTTATTTTTCATCATAAAAAATAAAAAAAGGCTCCTATTTAAGTTCTTGGAGCCTTTGATTTATCTCCTTTAGCTCCTTTTCTATCTGAGCTTTTTCTGCTTTTAGCATATCTTTTTGCTCTTTCTTTGTAGGTTCCTTGTAAACAGGAACTGTTCTTTCTGGATAAACAGGAGCTACTGGAGCTTGTCTGAATCTCCAACCACGGCCAAAACCTCTGCCCCAGCCACGACCATAACCTTTTCCAAAGCCTCTACCAGCTCCGCAAGGTCCTAATCCGCGACCAGTCATTGGTCCTTGATTACATGGTCCTGTTCCATCAAAATTTGGCATTTTAATTCACCTCTTTGTTTTAGTTGTGAATATATATTCAATATACTTGTATATAAAGGTTTCGGATATCTATTCATAATAAGATTTATAAAGCAAATAATCTGTGATTTTGATATGCCCAGTTGACAACTCTGTCAACAGCAACATCGGTGTTTTGGCACTGATGCAAACTTAACGTTGGCACTTTGGAGGATCGCTGGGCGTTTCATTAATTTTTTATTAGCATTAACTTTTTAAAGGCAATAATTTCTTTTATTTATTAAGGGCTCGTAGCTCAGTCTGGCAGAGCACTGGGCTTTTATCTATTAGGAAGATACCCAGGAGTCGCGGGTTCAAAGGTCGGGCGCTCCCGACAAGAGCGAGCGCATACTGGCTAAAGCCAGATGCACTTTAGAGAGCGTTGACTTGAAAGTCCCGTCGGGCCCATTAAAATGAAGAAAAAATTTACATCTGAAAGTAAAATAATAGATATTATAGAACATCCAAAGGGAGCTGAAATACTTTCTAAATTTAATATCTCTTGTCCTAGTTGCCCTTTCTTTTTATCAGAAGCAAAAACACTTACGCTTGGCGATGTTTGCAAGACTTATGATATAGATGTCAAAAAAGTTTTAGCGGAACTTAATAAGTAAACCTTTTATTCTGTGATTTTTGTTTGTTTTATATGGCCAAAGAGATTTATTGGGCTGATAAATTAGCTAAAAAAATCATAAAAGAAAGAGGTAAAAAAAGAAAATATGTCTGTGCAGCAGGTATTACTCCTTCTGGAACTGTGCACATTGGAAATTTTAGAGAAATTATTACAGTTGATTTGGTTGCCCGCGCATTAAAAGATGCTGGTAAAAAAGTCAGATTTATTTATTCCTGGGATGATTATGACAGGCTTAGAAAAATTCCTAAAAATCTTCCAAAGCAAAATTTGCTTAAAAAATATTTGGGGCAACCAATTGTTGATACTCCTGATCCTTTTGAATGTCACAACTCATATGCAGAGCACTTGGAAAAAGAATTAGAAAGAGAATTACCTAAAGTCGGAGTTAAACCTGAATTTATTTATCAGAATGAAATGTATAGCAAATGCGCATATGCTGTAGAAATTAAAACTTGTTTGCAGGCAAAAGAAAAAATTAGAAAAATTCTAAATAAATTTAGAAAAGAACCTTTGCCAAAAGATTGGTACCCCGCAAAAGCATATTGTAAGAAATGCAAAACAGATGAAACAAAAATAACAAATTACGATGGAAAATATTCTGTAACTTATAAATGTAAATGCGGTGCAACAGAAACAGTTGATTTTAGAAAATCTGGAAACGTAAAACTGGCTTGGCGTGTTGATTGGCCAATGCGTTGGCACTATGAAAATGTTGATTTTGAGCCAGGTGGAAAAGAACACTCAACACCTGGTGGTTCAAGAGACACTGCAAAATTAATTATCAAAAAAATCTATGATGAAAAGGCTCCAGTATACCAAATGTATGATTTTGTTATAATTAAAGGTCTCGGCGGAAAAATGAGTTCCTCCATAGGTAAGGTAATTACTTTAGGTGATACTTTGAAAATCTATTTGCCGGAAATAGTTAGATATTTATTTGCAAGCACAAAACCAGTTAAAGAATTTTCAATAGCAACAGATGAAGAAGTATTCAAAGTATTTGAAGATTTTTACAAA
>WJKY01000057.1 GCA_014728835.1 Candidatus Woesearchaeota archaeon
CTAAATCATTAACAACTCTATCATAAACACTATATGGGTCTGCGCCGTGGATTGTTCCCATAACTGATTTTGCTAAAGCACCAATTCTCATAGCTTCCCAAAGCGCTAAAGCTTCCTTGCTTCTAACCTCGCCAACAACTAATGCAGAATCACCAAGCCTTAATGATGTTCTTACTCCCTGCTCTGCAGCTACTTCACCTTCGCCGCCTGTTATTACAGAACGCACTTTCATGGATTGGATATCATAACCAAGTTCTCTTAATTGGTCAACAGGTAATTCCAAAGTATCTTCAATAGTGATTATTCTATTTGAACGCATTTGCTCAACCATTAAAGCACCCAACAAAGAAGTTTTTCCAGAGCTACGAGTACCTGCAATTATCATAGTTCTTGCACCATCAACTAAAAATGATAAAACCCCTGCAGTAATTGAATTAATCATTTTATTATCAATAAATAAAGGAAGTGTCCAGCTTTTATCTCTGTGGCGTCTAAATGCAAATGACAAACCATCTGGACTTAGTGGTCGTTGCATTGCTGCAACTCTTGCTCTGCCTCCAGGAACATGCAAACTAGAATCAAGAATAGGATTTGCTTCATCAAGTGGTCGCCCAGAAATTAAACGAAGTTTAGTTGCCCAGCTTTCGCCTTCATTTGGCATTGGGGTAATATTTGTTTTACATTCTGCGTAATCAGCATGAATGATGGATATTGGATTAGTTCCAATAGGTGCATTAATAACAATATCCTGTATTTTCGGGTCAGAAAGCAAAATCTCAACTAAACCAAAACCTATTGTATAACGCACTAAAATTTTTGCAAGTTTGTCAAGTTCTTTATAATCTAATTTAATGCCTTTTGATTTTGCTAAGTCAGCTAACAAATCCTTTTCAACTGAATAAAATATTTCTCTTGTTCTTTCTGGTTCTAAAAATTCAGATCGCTGTGGTCTGTGTTCAGCCATTACTTCGCGCGCTGCAGAAAGAAGCTCATATTTTTCCTCTGTAAGTTTAAATTCAGGTGGAATAATATGATAATAAGGTCTTATATCATCTGGAAGTTCAATTAACATAACATCTGTATCTTCTGCTATTTTATAGCTTTCTAATTCTTCTGCGTTTGTTGGAAAAGAAGTTACAACTTTGGTGTACATAAAATGCGGACGAATAAATGGTTTGAAAAATTTCTTGTAAATTTCTCTGCTACCAACTTTATGGCCAGGTAAAAACTGTTCAGCATTTTTAATTAATTCTGTACCGCGAAGCAAAGAAATAATTTTATCTATTAATTCTCCAAATGAGGTTACGCATTTAGCATATTCAGGAACGGGCGGTCTTTCTTGTTTTGCCCATTCCTCACGCATACGTCTATTTAGTTCAACATATGCTCCTATTGGGTCTTCTTTTAATCTAAATAAAACAGTTGTTCTGAGAAATGCTTGCCATGCAGGCCAGAAACGCTGGCATCTGGCATTTTTAAATTTTGAAAAATCAAAAATGTTTTTTTCTTTTACAAGATGATTATATACTGTAACTAACTCATTCAGAAATTTTGTTTGCCTATGATCATAAATATATTCTTCTTTTTGAAGGAAAACAATCTTATGAACTTTACCAACCTCTAATAATATGTTAAATGTGCGCGCCATAGTCGCAGCATCATCTTCTAAAGAAGGTGAATAAGGTAAATCTTGATAATCTATTTGCAAGATTTTTTCTTCTGCTTTTTCTATAATTTTATAATTAACTTTTTGCTTGTCAGGCATAGCCTCCTCCTATTATTTATTATTTATAAGAGCTTAAATAATTTTGGAACATAAAATCTTTACTACTTTTAAAGGAATTACAAAACTTATATAACATAAAAAATATATTTTAGTTAAAAATGAATGGTGAATATAATCAATTTCGCGCCAAACCAAAACATCTGCAACTCAGAGAAAAAAAACCTGATGTTGGTGCTGCAATTAAAAGACAAATTAGCGGACAAATAGCGCAAGTAGCGGCCAGAATTAAAATCGTAGAAGAGAGATTAGAAACTTTAAGAACGCATATTGAATTAGTTGACCAGACTTTAATTGATAAGCACAAATCAACAGTTTCTGAAATAAATGACTTACAAGATTCTGTGCGCAAATTCAAAGCAGATATTGATGAATTAAAGGATTTTTCAGAAAGATTAGCTAAACGTATGGAAAATCTTGCTAGTAAAGAAGAAGTTAAAGTAATTGAAAGATATGTTGATGCTTGGCAACCTTTAAAATATATAAAAGCTAATGAATTAAAAGATGCAATGATTCCAATACTTAAAGAATTGGGGGTTAAATTCAAAAAAAGATAAATGGGGATTTTAGATGTCTTTAAAGGAAAAGGTGCTGAATCACGTAGAATGCTGCCTGGTTATACAGGAGCACCAAGAACTCCTTCTTATCCTATGACGCCAAGAATGCCGCCAACATCTCCAATGAGAACTGGAGCTCCGCGAACACCATCACCAGAAATGCTTGGAAGAATGGAGCCTACTGGGGCACCAGGGATTCCACCAGGAATGCCAAGTCCGCCTCCACCTCCGCCAATGCAGATTAGAACTCGCATGCCAGCTGCGCCTCCAAGATATCCTAGTAGAAAACCAAAACAACTTCTAACAGAAGATATTGAATCTATTGCAGAAGCAATTATTGCTGAAAAATGGAAACCTTTGCAAGAAGAAATTGATAAAATGTCTTCATGGAAAAGCACTGTTAACAAAGATGTTAAAAAAATAGATGAGCGATTAGATAATCTTGAAAAAGAAGTTGAATCTGTTGAAAAATCATTGCTTGAAAAAATTGAAGAATATAAAAAAGGAGTAACTGACATTGCTGCTGAAATTCAAGCTATTCAAAAAGTTTTCAGGGCAACTTTGCCTGAGTTTACATCAGAAGTAAGAGAATTATCTAAAATTGTGGAAAAAATAAAAAAGAAAACAAAACCAAAAAAACGTAAAAGAAAAACTAAGAAAAAAACAACCAAAAAGCGTTCACGCCGTAAAAAAAAGTAATGCGCTATGATTTCTTTTCTCTAGTAATATAATATGTTGCTACTGCAAAAATCGCAAGTAAAGTTATTATTCCCATAATTACGGGAGAAAAAAGTGTTTCAGCTGTTTGCGCAAAAACATCTGTTTCACCTGGCGGCACTTCTTCTGTTGGTGGGAAAGTTACTGAAAGCACTATAAATACAAAAAGTACAAACAAAATAATCATAACCCCGTAACCTGAAGAACTTGTCATTGCTTCTTTAATTGTTTCTGATGGCACACCCATAAACATGAAAACTAACATCACTAATAAAATAATAACAAAAAAAGCTGTAAACAATGGAATCAAATAAGAAATAAACGTCACTGCTTTCATAAAGGAAATAAAAAACAAAGCAATAATTATAGCAACTATTCCATTGACTGCTTTATTTTCTCCAAATGGTTCTAGCTTACTAAGAAGTCCATAAACCACAGCAAAGATAAGGATAGCTGGAAAAACAGTGTCATATAGACCTATGTTCTTAAATACTCCTATTGCATCTACTAAAGTTGCCATCTTATGATTTTGGCTTCATTTCAATTCCTGTAAACTTTTTTCTGCCGCTAAATGCAACCATTGCCATTACAAACAAAGGAACACCAATAATTACTGCAAATGCTATTAACAAGTTAATTGTTTCAGTTGTTAATTCCAATGGTATTTGTCCCATCATTAGTTTTGCAAAAGTTCCCAGGATAGGTACTTGATCGCCTACTGATACACCCACCATTGCTAAAAATATAACAAATAAAATAACTGCTGCTGCGCCCCAGTATAATTTGCTTTTTCCTATTTTATCTTCCCATTTTGGAACAATAAACGCTAGTAACATTAAAAATAACATTGCAATAACAAGCAGAAAACTTGCCTGCGGTATAAGTGTTGCAAGAGCATCAACAACTGGTGTATATGCTATTACTAAAAACGCTGCTACAAAAGCAATAATTGATGCTATTGTTCTGACTCTTGCTTGTTCTGCTTGGCCAAGAATTCCTGTTTTAAGTAAAACTGCATAAAAAAGTGCAAATATCAATAAAAACGGTAAAACTACTCTAAAAAAACCAAATTCTCCTAATAAATTAATTGCGGCATCAAAGACCATTATTTATCCTCCCTAAGTTTAGGTATTTATTATAAGTATTCAATAAATAAGAGAATATAAAGCTTACGACAGTAAGCGTATGCTAGCAAATTTTAATTTGTGCTGTATAAAGCTTACGAAGTTTGTGAGTAAGCTTTGCTCGCAGATTTTCTCAAAATCTGAGTTGTAAAGGTTTTGCCAAAAATTAACCTTATAAAACTAACTCAAAGAAATGCTTATATTTTTATCTTTACTAGTTAACAATAATGGGATTTAATATTATAGAGGAAAAAGAACTACAAGGCTATATTACAAATATTAGCTTAAGTGATAAAACTAAAGATTCCATCTTAAATGAATTAAAAGATTCTTATGATTTAGAAGAAGCTGTGATTAAAAATTTTCGTGTAGATTCGGGTAAAACAATAATAACATCAGATTTTAATTCAGACAATCAAGAAAATATTTTGGACTTTGTTAAAAATCATTTTACTGATGGAAAAATAATGCTTTACGAACTATACAGAGATCCCAGTAAAGCTAAAAAAGGTGCTAGAGAAATATTTAGAGATGAAAGCGAACCTTGGGAAGAATTAGCAGATGTTGTGCTTGGTAAACCATATGTAATATTAACTAATGGAAAAGATAAATATGTTAAACGTTTATTATACAATTATGATACTTACACTATTAAAAAAGTATTACCTTCTTCAAGAGATCCAATAACTATTTTAATAGAATTTGATGAACAAAGCAAAGACTATTTAACAAAAGTATTAGATTGGCAAAAACCAAAAAAAGAAATTGTGATTTAAATTTTTTCTTCTTTTTCTAAGTCTATTATTAATTCTTTTATTTCTTTTTCAATTTTTTCAAGCTCATCAACAGCTCTATGTAATTTTTTAACATGTTCTCTGTTTTCTACTTTTTTAAAGTCTCCATATATAGCTTCAACAATACCAAAAATTCCTTTAAGTTCTTTTATACGTTTTGCTATAGGCAAATCTTTTTCTTCTATTATTTTTATTTTTTCTTCTATTGTTTTAGCAATATCTAAATCTTTATATGCTCTAATATCTTTGTGTTTTCCTATTTCCGTTCTAGCATCTCTAACATCTTCTAATTGTTTGATAATCTTTTCTTCAATTGCTTCAGCTTTCTTTTCTAATTTTTCCTTTTTCTTAATTCTCTTAACTTCAGATTTAGAATATATTTCAGCTTCTTTTAACAGCTTTTCAAGCTGTCTGAAATGTTTGCGTTCAATTATTTCTTCATCATAAAGTTGTTCAGCAATTCGTATTGCTTTTTTAATACCTTCTAATACATTTTGAAATTGGTCTAAATTTCCTTTTTCAATTCTTTCTAATTCTTCTAAAATCCATTTCAATTCAGCTTCTTCTTCTTTTAATAATGTGCGTTCATAATTTTCTAATTTTTCTATTGCGTCCTCAATAGCTTTGTCGCGCCTTTCTACTTTTCTTAAGAAATCATCTATTTTACGCTCTTGAGAGCGGCGGTCTTCAGTTTTTTCTTTTTTTAGTATTCTTTCTCTGTTTCGCAAAGCTCTTTTTTCTAAAGTCTCAAGGTTTTTTCTTTCCTTGTTTAAGTCCTTTAATTCGTCTTCAACTTCATGGATAATACGTTCAACAATCTTAATTGCTTTTTTGAATTTTCTTTCTTTTACAGCTTTAAATGCATTTTCAAGATCTTTAACAATTCTTTTAGATGTTGCTGTTTTCTTCTTGTTTATTTTTTCTGCTTTTCTTTCTTTTTTGAATTCTTTGTTTAGCCCGCGATTAACTCTCTTGGTACCTTTAAACTCGTCTTTAAGTCTTTTGAAACCTTTTCCAAGTCCACTAAACAAATCATACCCACCTTTAATTGTAAGAATTATTCCAATAATTATTAGTATTATTATAATAAAAGTCATCCAACCAACATATTGCAATGCTTCTGTAGGAATTGGAACTATTTCTTTGGCTCTATCAAATATATTATTTAAAACAAGACCAGCAAGTATTACAAGAACTCCTATTAACAGTGTGCCTGCTTTAGCACCTTTTGTTAATGTTTTAAAAGAATGATAAAGAAGATACAATAAAGAAACAACACCTAAAATAGGTAAAAGCAACATGAAAATATAAAGAGAACTGTCAGGTGTAAACCGAATAGCCATATATGAAATTATAAAAGCAATAGCATATGCTGCAGCAGTATTATCTTTTACAATTGGAATTCCTTCCTTAAAAACTAAAGCCATAACAATAAGCATCAATAAAAATAATCCAAATCTTACCCACGCAAATGTTACGTCAGTTGCTTCTGGAACTCCATAAGCAATTTTTAATCCTTCGCCTAATTGCTCTTCAATAGGTGGTGCTTCTTCTTGAGCAAGCGCAGGCATTAATAAAAAACTAAATAACATAAAAGATATTAATGCTAATTTTAATTTCTTTGAAGTGGCCATCTTCTATTGGAAAATATGTTTTTTTTGATATTTAAAGTTTCCTTATAATGTTTTATACAGATGTTGTATAAAATGATAAATCTTATGATGGCTTGCTTTTAGTTTGTGCTTTGTTTTTGCTGCTTTGTGATGTAAAGCAGTGATTTTCTTGGAAATTGCAGTTTGTTTTTCTGCTTTGCTTTGTGCTTTTTGGTTTTCAAGCTGGTTTACTTGTTTTTTTATTTTTTGTAAAGATGTCTTTATTTTCTCATAATTCTTAACTTCTTTCAAAATCTGTTTAGCATGTTTTATAGATGTCATTTTAAGTTCGTAGTGATTTTTCAGCTTTTAAGTCATCAAAATACGCTCGGTGAGCATTTTTCATTTTTAGAATTGTGACCTTTTTTAATTTATTGTCTAACTTCATTTGTTTACGAATAAGTTCATCTAGTTCTTTATCTAATTTTATAATTTTGTCTAATATTTTATCTCCTTGCGCCTCATTTTTTTTTCTATATTCGTCTTTGGCTGTTTCTCTTAACCTAAATATTTTATTACTTAACTCAGTTATTTTTTCCCTAAGCTCCTCTAAAGCTCTTATGTATTCTCCTTCTTTTTTAAGTTCTTTTTTTTCTTTTTTTGTTAATCTTGTTGCTTCTTCTAAATATTCTTCTGCTTCTTCGATTTCATCTTTTCCTTTTCTTTTCCCAAATGCCATTTTTATTTACCTTTTTCAGCTCTTTTAATTAACTTATTCATAAGTTTATTATCAATATGTTCTAATTTTTTTAATTCTTTATTTATTTTTTCAAGCTCTTTGTTTAGTCGCTTTAATTCTTTTCCTTCTCGTATAACGTTAGCCATTATACTTGGGTCATTTTTCCATCTCTCTATTATTTTTTCTTGTTTTATAATCTGTTTGTTAATTACTTCTTCTC
>WJKY01000006.1 GCA_014728835.1 Candidatus Woesearchaeota archaeon
GTTCTTTTGTAAGGAGGGGCTACAATAAAAACTTCTTTTATTTTTTCCCTCCTTAAAATTTAGAATTATTTTTTGCGCTTTTTCTTCTTTTTAGATTTTTTATTGTTTTCAGATATTACTTCAGCAGGAATTGGCAAATTGGCAATTTCTTCGTTTAATTCAACTAAAGTCTTGTATTCTTTAGTACCTGCTAGATCAGAATAATCCTTCAGTGTTCTTTTGATATAAGTGCATACTTTATCTGGCGAGTATTTGCTGGCGTCGGGATCTTTAATATATTTCTCAGAAAAAGCAATTAATTTATCAAATTTCTCTTTAACTTCTTCAGATACTTCAACATCATACTTTTCCTCATCTGTGAATTGGTTTAGTTTGTCTTCATATTCATTAATTACTTTTGTCAGATAAACATTGTCTTTATTTAATTTGATTTTGTCTGGCAACTCTAATTCATCTTCTTTTTCATCTATTTTTTCAAGTACCTCTTTGTATTTTGATTGTACTGTTTTTAGAGTTTCTTTGCAAAGTTTATAATTTCCTTCATTAAACAAAAATTCAATAGTTTCAACTTCAGTTAAGATTTTAGATAAATCAGCTTTGATGGCTTCTTGAACTTTTTTAAAATCAGGATTTAGTTTAAGGTAATTTTGCATAGCAGACTGATCATACCACGCTTGCTTAAATCTTTTAAGAAGGTCAAAACCTATTGGAGCTACTTCCCTAAGAACAGTTTCTAGCTCTAGTTTTTCTTTATCTAACCTCTCAAAAGCTTTGTCTATTTCTTCCATTTTCACTTATTTTTACTCATCAGAAGTTATTTAAAAGGTTTTTGCTTGCTCAGGCTCAACTGTGCGCTTTTGAGGTTTATTTTCTAGTTAGTAGTTATAATAATTAGCAATAAAAATAAGTGATATTATTTCGGGAAACTTAAAAGTAGTTAAAAAACTAAATGTAAATTCTTGGAGTGGAAATGTTTTTAATATTCAGTTTAATAGTTCTCTCATGGCCTTGGAAAAAAAGCCAAATTTTAAAGAAATAGAGTCAAAATCGAACAAATCAAAAAGATTTGCTAGCTCTCGACTCTCACCAAAACCAAATTTTAAAGAAATAGAGTCAAGATGGCAGAAATGGTGGTTAGATAAGAAAATATTTAAATTTGATCCTAAGTCTAAAAAATCAATTTTTGCAAATGATACTCCGCCGCCAACAATATCTGGACGCCTTCATATTGGTCACGCATTAAATTATACTCTTTTTGATTTTGTTGCCAGATACAAAAGATTAGCTGGCTTTAATGTGTTTTATCCTATTGGATGGGATGATAATGGTCAGCCAACAGAAAGATATGTTGAAAAAAAGCTTGGAATCAAATCAAAAGATATGCCGCGCTCTAAATTTAATAAAATAGTTATTAATGAATTAAAAGATGCTGAGAAATTAGTTAAGGAAGATTCAGTTGCCTTTGGAATGTCCTATGACTGGAGCACTTTATACAAAACAATTTCCCCGCAAAGTATCAAAGCTGCGCAGACTTCTTTTCTAGATCTGCACAAAAAAGATTTAGTTTACAGAGCAGAAGAGCCAATGCTTTGGTGTCCGCACTGTCAAACTGTATTAAGTCAGGCAGATGTTGAAGATAAACAAAGAGCAACCAAATTAAATTATATTAAATTCAAAGCTAATAAAAAAGATATTTTAATTGCAACAACGCGGCCTGAATTATTGCCTGCTTGCGTTGCAATTTTTGTTCATCCAGATGATAAACGATATAAAAAATTAATTGGCAAAAAAGCAACTGTTCCTTTGTTTGATTATCAGATACCAATCAAAGCAAGCAAAGATATTGACCTTGAGTTTGGTACTGGGATTTTAATGGTTTGTACTTTTGGAGACAAAGCAGATATTGAGAAATGGAAAAAACACAAATTACCATTAAAAATTATTGTTACAAAAGAAGGTAAATTAAATAAATTAGCTGGCAAATATAAAGGTTTAACTTTGGCTGAAGCCAGAAAAAAGATTTTGAAGTATCTGACAGCTGAAAAATTACTTGTAAAACAAGAACCTTTACAGCAAACAGTTGGTGTTTGCTGGCGATGTCATGAGGCTGTTGAATTTTTAGTAACAAAGCAATGGATGATTAATTTAATAGACTATAAAAAAGAATTCATAAAACAAGGCAGAAAAATTAAATGGCATCCTAAGTTTTTCAGAGCGCGCTATGAAGACTGGATTAATAATTTAGGTTGGGACTGGGTAGTTTCCCGGCAAAGACATTTTGGAGTTCCAATTCCAGTTTGGTATTGTAAGAAATGCAATGAAGCTGTTGTAGCTGATCTTAAGAACTTACCTGTTGACCCAGAAACAGACAAACCAAAGAAAAAATGTAAATGCGGCTCTAAAGATTTTGAGCCAGAACATGATGTTTTTGATACTTGGATGACTTCAAGCTTAACACCTGAAATTGCACTTAGCTGGCCAGATAAAAAATTATCCAGCAAATTCTTTCCAATGGATTTAAGGTCTAGTGGACATGATATTATCAGAACCTGGGCATTTTACACAATTGTAAAAGCATTTTATCATTTCAAAAAAATACCTTGGAAACATGCAATGATTAATGGCATGGTTCTTGATCCAAAAGGCAGACCAATGCATAAATCATTAGGAAATGTTGTTAGTCCAAGAAACATGATTGAAAAATACAGTTCAGATGCTATGCGTTATTGGGCATCTAATGTTAGTTTAGGCGAAGATATTCCATTCCAAGAAAAAGAACTTGCGCGGGGCATGAAAATTCTAATCAAACTTTGGAATGTTTCTCGCTTTGTTGAACTTCATCTTAAAACTAAACCAAAAAAGAGTAAATTAAAAACAATTGACCAGTGGATTTTAGGCAGACTGCATCAAACACTTGAGCAATATCAAAAATATTTTGATAATTATCAGCCAAGCAAAGCACGCAAAGAAATTGAAATGTTTTTCTTGCACGAATTTGCAGACTTTTATCTGGAGATGGTCAAGCACAGGCTTTACGGAGACGAAAAAGCAAATGAAGTCAAATATACACTTTATCAATGTTTGCTTGGAATCTTAAAAATGTGGGCGCCATTTATTCCTCACATCACTGAGGAAATTTATCAGCAAACGTTCAAAAGCGCAGAAAAAGACAAAAGCATTCACATCTCTGCGTTTCCAAAAAAGACTAAAATTGACAAAAAGGCAGTAAAGCTTGGCAAACTTACAGTTGAAGCAGTTGCTGCAATCAGAAAATATAAAGCAGATAACAACATGAGCCTTGGAAAAGAAATTGAAAAACTAACACTCTACCATCCAAAAGTCAGTGAACTTAAAAAAGTTGCAGACGATATAAAAGGAACAATGCGAATCAAGGAGCTGCATCTGAAAAAAGGAAAATTAAAGGTGAAATAATGCTTGAATATGACTTTTACCAAATTTATCCAGCACCTGAAAACATTGAAAAGATTCGAGAGTATTCTAAATTTTATGTGGTACATAATTCCACTGTTTATCTTATTTCGACCCAAGAAAAAGCTGAAGACTTACATAAACAATTAGAATATTGGGATGTAAATAAAGTGCCTGCTTCAAAAATTGACAAATTACTTGCAACTATTCCAGGTTTAGAAGACAAATTTAAAGAGCTTAAAATAAAATGGAAATTTTCTGAAGTTACAGGCAAAAAAGTTGGCTGGTTTAAAAAAGTAAGTAAGTCTTAAATACAATTCTTTGTTTAATACTAACATGGTTGCAAAAACTATTATTGAACTTAAAGATGTTTGGAAGATTTATAAGATGGGCAAAGTAGAAGTACCTGCCTTACAAGGCGTTAATTTGAAGATAAAGCGTAGGGAATTTTTGGCTATAATGGGGCCGAGCGGCTCTGGTAAGTCAACTCTTATGTACATGGTAGGTGCACTAGACACACCTACAAAAGGCAGTATTTTGCTCGACAACAAAGATATTGCAAAAATGTCAGAGAGCAAACTTGCGCAAATCAGAGGCAGAAAAATTGGTTTTGTTTTTCAGCGCTTTAATTTAATTCCAAGTCTCACTGCATTAGAAAATGTTATACTTCCAATGGCGTTTCAGAAAGTTTCAGAGGAAAAAAGAAATAAAAAAGCTAAGGAATACTTAGAATTAGTTGGGTTAAAAGAAAGAATGAGTCACAAACCAACTGAATTATCAGGTGGGGAAAGACAAAGGGTTTCAATTGCGCGTGCACTGTCTAATGATCCTGAAGTAATATTAGCTGATGAACCAACAGGTAATTTGGACTCAAAAACAGGTGACCATATAATGAAGCTTTTGGTTGACTTACATGTTAAAAAGAAAAAAACCATTATAGTTGTAACGCATGATGCAGATATTGCTAATTACGCAGATAGAAAAATAGTTTTAAAAGATGGTAAAGTTCTTAAAGACGGGAGGCATCATAAAATATACGCTGCTGAGTAGGAGGTTAAATGAAAAAGATAATATTTACTGTTTTAATTGTGCTTCTACTTATTCCTGTTGCTAGCGCAGTAAGTTCTGTAACTAGGAGCACTTATACTAGTATTGCTACAGGCGGAGCAGGTTTTGTTACTTTGCTTGACTATGACCCTTCTCCTGCACAACCAGGACAATTTCTAATACTTTATATAAAAGTTGAAAACAGTGGCGGAGATGATATTACAAATGCTAAATATATACTAGAACCTAAAGACCCGTTTGTATTCAAAGGAGGAGAAGATGCAGAAAGAGTTTTTGGTACAATAGGTTCACAACAGCAAGTTCTTTTAGAATATGATTTGTATGTTGATGAAGATGCTTATGAAGGAACTTATACTATTCCTCTAAAACTTTGTTTGGACCAAAACTGTGATGATTTCATTAAAAAAGAAATTGATATTACAGTTCAAACAGGCGGAATACCAGGCATTGAAGTAGGATTAGAAGAATCTGACATTTTCAAAGGTGGAAAAAGAGGACAAATAACTTTGCATGTAATTAACAGAGGAGATTTAGATGCAAAGTATCTTGTAATGGAATTAATGCCTACCAAACAATTTGAAATTATTTCTCCATCTAGAATTTATGTTGGTGAAATGGAATCTGATGATTTTGAAACAGCAGAATTTGATATTTTTATTAATGGGGATGTTGCAAGCGATGCAACACAAAGAATTGATTTGCCTGTTTTCTTAGATTATTCAGATGCAAATGATAAAAAATATTCTGAAACACAAAGTGTTGGCTTAACTGTTTATTCTAATTCAGATATGGCCAAAATGAGTTTGGGTTCAAATAGTCACTCTACTACACAATACTTTATGATTGTAATTGGAGCTTTGATTGTAATTTTCTTAGCTTACAAATATTATTTCAAAAAGAAATTCATTAAAAAACAAGAATCATAATTATGATAAAGGATTTTTTTAGGTATGCGCTAACAAGCATGCGACAGCGTAAACTTAGGAGTTGGTTAACTATAATCGGAATTATAATTGGTATTGCTTCTATTATTGCTTTGATTGCCATAAGCCAAGGTATGCAAAATTATGTTGAAGAGCAGTTTGAGGAATTTGGAACCAATATGATAATTATCCGCCCAGGAACTTTATTTGCGCCGCCAGGTGCAGGAGAATATGGATTAAATGAAGGCGATGTTGATGTTATTGAAAGAGTGGCGGGTGTTGATTATGTTGTACCTATGATCTATGATTATAGCAATGTTGAGTTTCATAGGGAAGAAGTTCAGGCGCAAATATTTGGTGTGCCCACTGAACATTTAGATGAATTAATGGATGACACTGGTTGGAAAGTTGAAAAAGGTAGTGTTTTCAAAAGAGATGATGATTATTCTGCTGTAATTGGTTATCTTGCAAAAACTGAAATGTTTGATGACGATCTTCACATTAGAAACAGTATTTTAATTGAAGGTGAAAAATACAAAATCATTGGAATTTTGGAAGAAATTGGAAATGAACAAGATGATACGATGATTATGATTCCAATGGACCGAGCCCGTGATATTGTAAACAAAAGCGAAGAAGTAAGTATGATAATGGCTTTTGCAAAACAAGGTGTTGATATTAATGAACTGACAGATGAAATCGCAGATGAGCTCGAAGATTCGCGCGGCGAAGAAGACTTTACTGCAATGAGTTCGGTTCAATTAATAGAACAAATCAGCGAAATACTTGGTGTAATTAGTTTAATTGTTGGTGCAATTGCATCTATTTCTCTTTTAGTTGGTGCGGTTGGAATTATGAATACAATGTATACGAGTGTTTTGGAAAGAACAAGGGAAATCGGAGTAATGAAAGCAATTGGTGCAACAAATGCAAATATTTTAGGAATCTTTTTGATAGAATCTGGATTAATTGGTCTGGTTGGCGGAACAATAGGTGTTGCTATTGGCGCTGGTTTGGCGTTATTAGTTGGTTATATATCACCAAGCTTAGAATTAGGATTTAGTTTGGTTATTAGAATAGAGCCTTCATTGATTATTTTTGGAATTTTATTTGCCTTCATCCTTGGCGCTATTGCTGGTTTGCTGCCAGCAAGATCTGCATCAAAACTCAAGCCTGCAGATGCGTTAAGGTATGAATAAAGAGGCCTTATTGATTAAATTTTAGCAAAGCTAATTTAGAATTTCTCTTGGGCAATGGCAGAACATTGCTTAATAAACAACAGTAATATTTTTTGCTTTTAGGATTTTTTCAACTGAATTATCTAAACGCACTTCAGATATTTCGCCGCGCATTACACCATTTTCAACAGCTAAAACCATTTTATAAATAGAATCCACATTTCTAGTAAGATAAATAATCATATCATTATCTGTTTTAAACAGATCAATATACATTTGTTCTTCATTTACATAATGTTTTTTCAAACCAAGCATTTGTATGTCATCAGTAATTATAAGTCCAGGATAATCTGTTTTAAGTTCATTAATAATTTCCGGAGACGCACAAGCAGGTTTAGATTTGGAGTCAACTTCTCCACTTACAATTAAATGATTAATCATCAATGCGCCAACGTCACTGTTCATTGATTGATAAAAAGGCATTAAATCTACTTTAGTTATATTTGCAACTACTTTGTATTTATGAGGGTCATTAATATTTAATGTTTGGCCAGGATAATGTTTAGACGTGGCAATTATTCCTTGTGATTGTAAGCCTTCAATATAAGCAATTGATTTGCCTGTGATTTCTTCTGGAGTTCCTGTAAATGTTCTGCATCTCCAGATTTTATCTTCTAAATCAACAACAGGTGCAAAATTCATGTTAAAACCTAACTCATTTAAAATTCTGCCATGTTCTATTCCAAGTTCTCTGGCTTCTCTTATTGTTTTAACCTCTTTTACAGGTGGAAAGGGTTTAAAGGTTTCAAAAGGATTAATGCAACCTTCTAAATCAGTTGTGATAAATAAAGGAACTGTTGTAAAATTAGTTTGATATAATTCCGTATTTCCAATAAAAGACCATGGTGATTTTTTAGCAGGCATAAACACGCCGCCAATATTTAATTTTTTAAGAAAAGGTCCATTATCATTTCGAGCAAGAGCAATTGTCATTTGCCCAATTTTTTGTCTTACAGTCCATTTGCTCAGATTTACTATTTTATTTTCAGCATTATAATCTACTTCTTCTTCGCCCCAAATTGAAATCTTATTTACAGACATTACAAATAAGGCAGATAAGACTATCATTACCAAAAACAAACTTAGATACCATTCTTTTTCGTCAGTTAGCCGCGACATCGTATTCTTCTTTTATACAATAGTTAAATGCTTTCGAATTTAAGTAGTATTTATTTCCCTCCTTAAGATTGTAACAAATATAATCATATTCTTCGCTGCTATCTATTTCTTCGCATGTAATCATTTTTTGAATTTCATAACAACACAAATCAATGTCTTTGATTTCATTGCTCATGTCATCTGCTGACATAAACCTGCACTTAGCCTGCTCAGAATTTAATTTATAACCAACATAACCTGTTGTTGTTCCTGAAAACACCCAAGTCATTAGAATAAATGCTGCTACAATTAAAAGTATAATATTTACACTGCGATGAATTCTAACCATGTCAATTATTATTTAAAATACTATAAAAGCATTATCATAGCTTTTAAAAAGAAGAATATTGTGATTAAATTATGGCATCTGAACAAAAACAAAAACTACAGCTCAAGAAATTAGTAAAGGAATTATCTAGCTACCGCGCTCGACATACAGAATTAATATCTGTATATGTGCCTGCTGGGTATAATTTAGACCTAATAATCAATCAATTGCAGTCTGAATCTGGTACTGCGAGAAACATCAAATCATCTAAAACAAGAAAAAATGTAATTGCTGCTCTGGATAAAATGATTGGTCAGCTTCGCGTTTACAAAAAAACACCTAAAAACGGGCTTGCAATTTTCTCTGGCAACATTGCTGAAGAACAATCAGGACAAACAGATGTAAAAATTTGGGCAATTGAACCTCCAGAACCATTAAAATTAAAGATGTATAAATGTGACCAAAATTTTTACTTAGAGCCTTTAAAAGAAATAATGACTCCTAAGTCAGCATATGGTTTATTAGTAATGGACAGCAAAGAAGCTAGTTTTGCAATTTTAAAAGGTAAAACTATTATTCCAATTACAACTTTAAAATCTGCTGTGCCTGGAAAGATGCGTGCTGGTGGACAATCTGCAGCTCGTTTTGCAAGAGTTAGAGAAGGTTTAGTTAAAGATTTTTACAAAAAAATTGGTGAAACTGCAAACAAAAAATTTGCCGGCAAAGAAATTGTTGGTATTTTAGTTGGCGGACCAGGTCCGACAAAAGAAGATTTTGTAAATGGAGAATTTCTCAGAACAAAAGTTAAAGAAAAAGTAATTGCAACTAAAAATTTAGGTTACACAGGAGACCATGGTTTAAATGAACTTGTTGAAAAATCAGAAGATGTTCTTGCAAAAGAAGAAGTAATTAGAGAAAAACAAGCTATGAAAAAATTCTTAACTTTGCTAAATACAGACCCAAAAAAAGTTGCATACGGAGAACAAGAAGTTAAAAAAGCAATTGAAATGAAAGCTGTTGATACTTTGCTTATTTCTGAAAAAGTGCCAGAAGCTAAAACAGAAAAATTAATGGAGAATGTTGAAAAAGGCGGCGGCAAAACAGTAATAATCTCTGCCAAAATACCAGAAGGTGAACAGCTTTCTGGGTTAAGTGGCTTTGCAGCTATTCTAAGGTTTCCTATTAGTTAATTTTGAAAAACTATTTAAAGCAAAAACTAAAGCAAATAAATATGAATATTGTACATAAAGACGTTGGTTCATTAAAAAAAGGAAGTTATATGATGATGGATGGCAGAGCATGTCAGATAGTTAGCATGGAGCGCTCTGCACCTGGAAAACATGGTCATGCAAAATACAGAATTATGGGTGTTGATTTGTTAACAGGCACAAAAAAACAAGCTGTTTACACAGGACATGACAAAGTAAAAGTGCCAATTATCGAAAAGAAAAGCGCACAAGTTCTTTCTGTGTCTGGAAATAAAGTTCAAATTATGGATATGGAATCTTATGAAACATTTGAACTTGATATCCCTGACGAATTTAAAGGTAAAATCGAGGAAAACGGCGAAGTAACTTACTGGAATATTTTAGGAGAAAAAGTTATAAAGCAAGTAAAATCAGCTGAATAAGGAAAAACCATACAGAGTAGACTAAAATGGCTAAAATAAAAGAAGCAGCAGATCGTTTGTTTGGCAGGAAATTTGTATGTAAACGATGTAAAAAAACCATTAAAGCTAATCAGATGAAAATCCGTGCAAAAAAAATTCCTTGTCCGCGGTGCGGTTCAAGAGATTTCAGACCAAAAAAGAAAGAAAAGAGAATGGTTGCTGGTACTGCTAAGTAATTATTTATACTTTTTTAATTTTGTTTCCAAAAGTTTTTTAGCTTTTTTAATTTTTTGTATATCTGCTCTAAATACACAATAAGCGCCTTCTAAATGATTATATGATTTATAATTACATTCATCTCTAATTATACATGGAATATATTTAGAAAGAATAGGTATATCTTTTGAGTCTATATATGCATCTTCTGAGTCTCTGCTAGATGTATATTCTAAGTTTATATTGTTAATATGCACATATACAGTTTTTACATTATATGAGTTAGGGCAGCTTACAACTACGTAAATCCCTCCTTTAACATCACTAATAAAATCATTAATAATATCTCTTTCTTTTTGTCTGGGCAATTTTTTAGTTAAAGTTTCTAATTCAGTTATTTTTGTAAAAACAAATCCGTTGTCAATATTTCTTATTATTTCTTCTATATGAGTTTTATCAATATCTGGTTTTTCTTGTTTAAATTGCTTTTTTTCCTTACAATCACAAAAGCGTTTAATTGAATCATCTTTTGATTTTTCTAATTTTAGCATATTGCCACATTTTTTGCAAAACATAATATAACTTATATTGTAAAGATTTTTAAAGGCTATTCATGTTGTTTTTTTAGATGGCAAAGAAATTATTACCAGAAGTAAATATAGGATTAATCGGTCACGTAGATCATGGTAAGACAACTTTAACTCATGCTTTAACTGGCAAATGGACTATGATTCATTCTGAGGAACTTAAAAGAGGCATAACTATTAAGCTTGGTTATGCTGATTGTGATATTAAAAAATGCGAGAAATGTGACAAGTTTGTAGTTGGAAAAAAATGTAAGTGCGGTGGAAAACCAAAAACTGTGCGAAAAGTTTCTTTTGTTGATGCTCCAGGTCACGAAACATTAATGGCTGTAATGATTTCTGGCGCTGCAATTATGGATGGCGCTATTTTAGTTGTTGCTGCAAATGAAAAATGTCCGCAGCCGCAAACTCAAGAGCATTTGATGGCGCTGAAAATAATGGGCATCAAAAACATAATTATTGTTCAAAATAAAATTGATTTAATTACAAAGAAAAAAGCTCTGGAAAATTATAAAGCAATAAAAGAATTTGCAGAAAAAACACTTGGTTTTAAAGTTCCTATAATTCCTGTTTCTGCGCTGAAAAAAGTTAATTTAGGAGCTTTGCTAAAAGCAATACAAGAAAAAATTCCAACTCCAAAAAGAGATTTATCAAAAAATCCACTTTTGCTTATTGCGCGAAGTTTTGATATCAATAAACCAGGAACAAAAATAAATAAAATAATTGGCGGTGTTCTTGGCGGAGCAATATCACAAGGACAATTTAAAGTTGGAGATGATATTGAAATAAAGCCTGGCAGAGAAATTGAGAAAAAAGGCGGGCAAAAAAAATGGATTTCTGTGAAAACTAAAATCAAAAGCATTGCTTGTGGTGGAGAAATTATAAAAGAAAAAGGTCCAGGCGGAACAATTGCTATTTCCACTGAATTAGACTCGGGTATAACTAAATCTGATGCTTTTGTAGGCAATGTCCTAGGAAAACCAGATAACTTACCTCCTGTATTTCACGATTTAAAGCTTAAAACTCATTTATTTAACTATGTTATAGGCTCAAAAGAAAAAATAAAAATGGAACCTATTAAACAATATGAACCATTAATGCTTAGTGTTGGAACAGCTACAACAATTGGTTTGCCGCAAAGTGCTGGAGATATTATGGAATTAAAGCTAAAACGCCCTGTTTGTGCTTCAAAAGGTGACAAAGTAGCAATTGGCAGGCAAATAAAAAATAGGTGGAGATTAATTGGTTACGGAGTTGTTCTTTAAGTTAATTTACTTCTAATTGCTTTTTGATTGCAAATGCAATCAACAGGTGCGAGCTGACTGGGCAGCTCTGTAAGGAGATTAATTGGTTACGGAGTTATTAGGTAATTTTTATTGTTAGCTCAATAGCAAAGCTAGTTCTTTTCGAGCACCGCGAGAACCTCCTCGGGATGGAGGAGCATCCCAATTGGTTACGGAGTTGTTCTTTAAGTTAATTTACTTCTAATTATTAAATAAGTTTAACTGATGCTTGTGTTTTTTTCGATAGTAAGCACCCTAAAAGTTATAAAGGATTATTACCTATTTTATGAAAGTATGGGTTTATTCCCTATCGCAAATAGTGAAAATGCCGAAACAATTCGAAAACAAGTTAGCTGTTATGCGCGTGCGCACGAAATTTATTGCACCTTATCGTAAATGCAGGTATTTCTATCTTGAAAAAAAGAATTTGAAATCTAAACGAGCATTTAAGAAACATGTTCGCGAAATAGCTGAAAATTGGCCAAATGGCACATATTATCTTAAATTAAGCACTGGCAAAGTTTTTGCCCGCTTTGACTGGATTAACGGCAAAGTAAAAAAGCTTTACAAAGAATCTCCTGCCACAGGAAAAATATACCCTATTTGTGACTGGATTAGGTGTTAATCAGATTTTTTATAATTTCTATAACAACGATAACTTAAAACATACCAAGGTACAGCAAATGCTGCGGCAACGACTGGAAAATAATTTTCTCCAGAAGTATGGGTTAAATAATCTGCAATACCAATTAAAGAAATTGTAACTCCAGACCCTAAACTAACAAACATGCTTAAAAGACTATCTCGTTTTTTATTTTTTTCTTGTTTTATTAATAATTCCAGACCTTCTGTATCTTCTTTCGCCATAGATTATTCAATATCAACTTTATCTCCAAGTGCTTGACCTGGAAGGCCTTTTTCTCTGAAATGAACGCGAACTACACCTTTGTTTCCATGTGGCTGAGTAATTATTCCTGTGATTTTTTTGCCAGATGAGCAAGTCCATACTACTTTTTTGTTTTTTAATTTTGTAGCACCTTCTTTAGTATCAACGCCTTCTACTTTTACAAGCATTTGGCGCGGATTTTGCTGCTTGTGTGATCCTCTGTAGTTTAAAACTATGCCTTTCATTATAGGAAAAGAAAACGTAAATTAGTTTTTAAAGTTTGTGAATTATTTTTTACAGCTATATTTGTTCATTGATTTGTAGGCTTGCTGTATTTCATAGTTCGTACCAGAATCATACTTTTTAGAAGTATAACAGTCCTTACATGTATTTGCATAATTATTTTGCATTTTAAGCACCAATTACAATTTTCATGTCTTTACTTAATATTTTTTTCAGAGAATCAATTGTTTTAGTTGTTAATGTAGTTGGTTTGCCTGCGAATTTCTTAATTTCTTTGTTTACTGTTTTCAAAGTTACTGATTTTGCTTTGGTTAAGGCACCGTTTTTTCCAAGTTTATATTCTTTGATGTCTGTATTTGGATCTGATGTATCCATAATCACAAAAGCTTTATCTGAAAGCAACCAGATGTCTGCGCGTTTTTTACCATAAGTTGCAGATATTTTGTATTTTTCCATTCGTTTACCTTTTTCAGCTCTGATTAAATCAAAAGTATCTTTTGCTAATCTGTCTTCTTCAAAAGCAAGAGATGCTATTTCTTTTAAACTACCTTCGTCTTTTTTATGGATTTTTTCAATTCTTTTTAGAATATGTAAAAATTTAGACGGAGATAATTTTTTCTTGATAATATTTGTTTCAAATTGCTTAATTGCCTTGCTTGGAGTTGCTTTTACTCCAACCATTTTCAAAGCAGCAGTAATATCTTCAATTGTTTTTTCCCAAAGTTCTTTTATTTCTTTTTTAGTTTTTTTTCTTTCTAACTGCTTTGTTAATTTATCCATTCGTTTTAGATAAGATTCTGCTTTTTTCATTAGTGTGTCAACTAGTTTTGCTGGAACTTCTTTTCTTTTTCCAGTTTCAATTTCTTTTCTGATTTTTAGAATATCATCAAGTATTTTCGCATATTTTTCCTCTAAAAGACCTGGCTTTACAAAATATTCTCGTATTTGCGCAGGAGTTGCTTTTGGATGTGGAGGAGGATGTCCAATCATCATCAGCGCACCTTGAGATGGCGTAAATGTTGACCAAAAGAAATCTTCAACACCTATTTCTTTTAGTTTATTTTTTGTTCTGTCTAATACTTGTTTACCTGACTTAATGTATTTTTCAACAGCTTCAGGTGTTGGTGTAATTTTTCCTTTTTTCAAAAGCTGTTTCCAAGGTGTAAATAGACCTCGGTCATATAATGGAATTCCATCTCTTAGAAAAGTAAATATAACTGGGTTTGCACTTTTAATAGAATCCCACATTTCAGATAAAATATAAATTTGTGTGTTTAGCTTGTTTTTAACACCAGCTGCATTACCTGCTTCTGCACCCATTCCCCAAATTATAGATCTCAGTTTTGAGCGCAATTCATTTGCAGTCATTCGAGTAACATCTGTATCATCAATTACAATAAAAGTATCTATATCAGAATCTTTTGTTGCATCTCCGCGAACCATTGATCCTGCAAGAACATAAGATATAACATATTTTTCAAACTTTTTTAGAACCATCATTTTATGAATCTCAACAAGTCTAATAGCACCTATCCAACCACCGTCATAAATAGGCATCCCCATAGCAATCAGATTTAGAATTTCATATTTGCTTTTCATACACATGTCCCAAAGCTCATCTAACAAAACTACTGAAATATCAACATCTTTTAATTTCTTAGAAGCTAGTTTTTTCAGTTCTTTGCTAACTTCTAGTTTGCGTTTCAATTTATCTTTAATGTCGCCTTTTGCTTGCGTTAGAACAAGTATGTTAAATTCTTTTTCTTCCTCTTTCTTTTTTGGCTTTGGAGGAAGTAAAACAATACCAAGAATATCTTTTTTGAATTTTTTTAGAGCTTGTTTTTTAAATGGTTCTGCATCTTTTTTTAGCTTTTCTAATTTTTCTTTAACTTCTTTTGCTAATTTAGCTTTTTTAGCCTGTTGCATAGCTTTTAGCTGCTCAGGAGATATAGGAGCAGGTTTATTTGATTTAGGAATCTCGTAATCAGGAATTTTTGAATTTTTAATTTTCTTCGCCATGCTTAAGCTTGGTTTAGAGGGTTTATAAACGTTTTGGAGAGCGAAACACTTAAAAAGGGTTTTTGTTACCACTACATTATAAAATGTGAATAATATGGCGCTTGATGATGTAGTTCAAGACATTGCAATTAATAAAAAAAGTGCAATAACTCTTTTTCAAAATAATCAGAAAGAAGAATTAAATAATTTAATAGATATTTATTTTACAAAAGGTGCAGAACATATTAAGAAAACTTTGGCAAATCCTAATTCTGATGAAGCTAAAGCTGTTTTAGGTAATATTGTCTTAAAAAGAGAAAAAGACATTGTTAAAAATTATAATACAGATAAATTTGCTCCAGAAGCATTTGACACATTATATGAAGTTTTAGATTTATCTCAAGTTGAATATGATAATGATAATATACAAACAGAATTAGAAAAAGTATATAATTGGAATAATTTAAATGATAATGCAAAAAAAGCCATAAAAGAAACAATAAAAGGAAAACCACTAATGTTTTTTGTTCAGTTATATCATGAGTCTAAAAATAACAAAGAAAAATTAATTAGTAATGGTGTAAGTAAAGAAAAAATTAAAGAATTACAAGAACAAAGTGAAAAAGAAATAGAAAGTAGAATTAATGCTTATCTGCCTGAATGGAGCGAAGAACTAAGAAAAGAACTAATTGAAGATGCCAAAAATGGTGGAATCATAATTAAGTATTTAGATGCTGTTGAAAAAGAGCATGTAAAATATACTAACATACCTTCAGAAGACAAAATCGAAGTTGGAAAAGATTACATAAATGAAAATTTAAAACAACTTGGTTATGCTTCAGAGGAAAAAAATTACACTGGAAAAAATAAAGCAGAAGCTGCTGCTTAATTTTATTTTTTAATTGTATGTTCAGGTTTTGTATGTGGTTTAGGTGTTTCAATGTCTAAAAAGCTGTGCATTTTTTTAGTAAATTCTTCTGTGCGTTTTAGCCATTTGTCATATTCAGTGCCTGGTAATTCTCTGATTTGATTTTCTTTAATTTTATGAGCTAACTTATACAATTCATTATACCAATCAATATATTTTTTAGGTAATTTATTTTTCTTTACAAATACTTTCTCTAATAAATCACCAACATGTTCTGGTGATGGTGGCACATAACCTTGCTGCATTAATGGTGCATGAGATGCGTCAACACATGCCCAATAAAAATCTCCAATTGCGCTTAGTAATTTTGTTTTCCCTCTGAACGTGTGCCAAGGAACTCTGGAGCTGCAATTAAAAACAGCTTCCGGTGTTGGTTTTATTCTACCTTCAAAAAGCAAAAATTTCAGAGGTTCAAAAAAACCAGTATCAAGAACTGCAATTCCATAGCGCATTATATTAATTACTGCCGGCTCTCCAACAACCATATTATCCCAGAAACTTGATAATGTAATTGTATTTACATGAAATCTATCTCCATGTGTCATACTTGAAATTATTTTTTTAAGTTCTTCTCTATACCAAGCAATTGCTTCCCTGTCCCACTCAATTGTTGCATCATCTACAAGAATAGCAATGTCAATATCACTTCCTTTTTTAGGAGTTTTCTTTGCTACAGAGCCAAATAAAACAATTGATTTGATTAATTCTTTGAATTTTTTATTTAATTTAACTGCAAAATCGTAAGTTAATTTATAATCTTCTTCTAAAATTCCTTTAGGTAATTCTTCAGCTTCTTTTTCTTTAGGTCCTGCTCTAATTGGTTTTATTTCTTTTGTTTTCTTTTTAGGAACTTTCTTAATAGATTTAGATTTCTTTTTAGAGTTTTTCTTAGTGGCCATATTCATTTACCTCTTTTATTATTTATAAGGTTTATTAGCTCATTTGCGTGCCACTAAAACCAGACTTTTTCTTTTCTTCGCCAGGTGATGCGCCAAGCGAAGGCGGAAGTAAAAATCCAGCTCCAGCATTTGATGCACGTCTTTGAAAATAATTTGAAGGCAATATATTTCCATATCCTGCAGGATAAGATGCAGAACCCCATTCATACTGATAAACAGCTGGTCTCCATGTGTCAGCTGCGTCAAATTCATAAATAGGAGAATCAAACTCATCTAATACATAAGGCCATGGACTTTTTTTGAAATTTGAAATAAAACCGCCAGCTTCAATGACAGATTTTCCTTTAAAACCTGCTTTGCCTGCAATGTCTTGCATTTCTTTTATTGGAACATTTCCCATACCAGGTGGTAAGTGAGAATCAGTTGCTCCAAAATTATCAGTCAAATGCATGTGTTTAATAAATGGTGCGACTTTTTCTGTATCTTTTAAAATATCTTTTTCATCATAGCCGCCTTGACGTAATTGATTAATATGTCCAACATCCCAAGTAACTCCAATTAATTTTTCAGCTGCGTGTTTTGCCTCTGATTCAGACATGCCTTTTTTCTTAAATTTATCAACAGCTTTTCTTCGCGATTCTTCAACAAGTTTCGCCATTTCTTCACCGCGAGACAAACCAAATTGTTGTGCAGGCGGATTTTCAATTGCAATTATCGGCGCTCTACTTAAATTTCCTTTAGCTGTTTTAAACAAAGAATGCTCTGCAGCTTCTGCAAAAGTATCAGATGCTTTATCAACTTCAAAGTCCTCTATTGGAATAATTCTGTGCGGAGTAAAATGTTCTACTGTATTAGCAAAAAAATCAGACCATCCTGAAAGATTTTTTGACATTTCTTGGTTTAGTTTTTGTGAAAATAATCTCTGTTCAGCTGGAGAAGTAGCCCCACTACGAGCCATAGCTAATTCTTTCATACGTTTTTCATGTTCTGAATTAGCTTCTAATTGTTTCTTTTTTATTTCTAAATATTGTTCTTTTTTCATCATCTCTATTCTTCGTTTTTCAGGAGACATTCGGTCCCATACACCAGATTCTTTAAATTTCTTCCAATTATCTTCTTCATATCTAGAATTTTTTTGCATTTTGTGAAATAAATTTGCAATATCATTATGAGAATGAGTAAGTAATGTATCTTGATAACCTGCTAGCCCTGCAGTTTGTCCTTTATTTAATCTGTCTTGTACTTCATTTAATCTAAATTCATGCTGGTGTAAACCTTCAACTTCGCCCATCCATTGAATTTTATTCATATTTTCAATTGACCTTTGAGGGCTCCAGATTTCTTCGCCTTCTGGATATTGTTTTATTTCAAATCTTAAAGGAATTATTTGCCCTGTTTCTCTGTCTACGCCATAAGAAAGTTGTTTTTGTAATTCTCTATCAAATTCTTGTTTTTGTTCTGGGTTTAAATCTCCATAACCAACACCAAATATTCTTTGAGCAAGCCTGTCTTTTGCTTCTGGGGTTTTAACATTTTCTTTTGAAAGATTTTTATACCAACTAGTTCCTGCGCCAATTATCTCAGAATGTATATTAACAATTGGATTTCTTTCAGGAGCCATGATATGAGCTTTATCAAGCACATCTTCTATTATTCTTTCTTCATTTTTTCTATGCTCATCTGAAAATCTTTTTTCTTTTGGATTAATACCAACAGTATCAATCATAGGCGCATGAACAGATGGTTCCACACCTGTAAGTTTAGATAAACGATGCATTTCTTTAAAGTGAGGTTTTGGTATTCCTTCCCAAACCTCGCGTTTTAGAGTTGTTATTTCAGGTGAGCCAGCACCTGTGCTAATCATTTGCGCTAGCCCTTCTAATTGTCTGGCTTGAAATGTAGTTAGATCTGTTCCCATGTTTGCCAAACTTGTTGGGTCTGTTGGTTTGTATGCTCGTTTGTGGAACTTCATATAATATTTCCCTTATTATTTAGTTTTATATTTTTCATCATCCTCTTCTTCGTCTTCTAATGCTGTTTTGGTTTTTACTCCTTTAATAGTTTTGTATTTTATTTGCCCTTCTCTATTTCTATACCAGTCTCTTTCAGGATGCGCTGCTTTTTCTAATTCATAATCAACCTGCTCCTGTAATGTATCAAAGTCTCCTACTCCACCCTCATAAAGTTTTTCTGTGATTGTGTTTCGTAATTCATATGCTTTTCTTGGATTTTCTGGTATATCTCCTCTTAGATAATCTTCAACTACATTATGTACTGTTTCTCTTTTTTCTTTAGTTAGATAAGAAGTATTTATTTCATATGAAGAGTTTTGATATGTGTTAAGTATAGATCTATCTTCTGTGGTTTCTGTTTTAGTAATTGGTGCAATTGCCTCAGTACTATCTTTAATATCTGATTCAATGTTAATGTCTAATAATTTTGATGTTGGTATTTTTATGGTAAACCTCTTTTCAAGGTCTGATTCAGTTTCTCTTTTGACTTTGATTAATTTTTTAATTTTACTTAGAAGTTTTTCAACTTTTTTAGCAAGATTCTCGTCTTTAATTTCACTGAGAATTTTTTCTAAATATTTTTCTTTTTCTTCTAATTTTTCTATTGCTTTTAATTCTTTTTTAATCTTATCCAAATTTAATTCATCTGCCATAATTCGTAGTACTGCATTAGCAGACACTCGCTCTTGTCAGGAGCGCCCAACTACCATTTCATCATGCCGTGAGCTTGTTTGTAAATTTTATAAACCATCCAAATATCGCCGCTTACTTTCTTTTTTGCAATTGTTTTCAAGCGTTTTATATCCCATTCTTTTATTTTAGGTTTTTCAGCTCGCCTGGCTTGTAATTCCTGCAAAGTTTTGGATACGCCAGTTAAAGGTTCTAATAAATCTTTCATTCCTTCTACAAAAGGTAATTTAATTTCATATTGCTTTAAACGTTTTTTAACTTCTTTTTCAATTTCAGGATCTTCAACTTCTTTAATTCCTTTAAGATATTCTAATTTTTCTTTTCGCATTTTTAGTTTTGAGAGTTTTTTCTTAATTTCATCAATTGTTGGTTCTTCCATATATTTTTTTAAATCTTCGCGCATAGCACTTAAACTCTCTGTTGTCATCCCTTCTAAATATTGTAAAACTTCATCTTCTTCAAGTTCTTTGAGTTTTTTTAATTCTGCGCCCGTAAACACATAAGGCCTGAAAAACATATCTATTCTGCCTCTATGTGTATAATGAGCTTCTTTGCCAGGAGGAGAAGTTTTCATTGGTGATGTACGAAATCTAAATTCAACTTCTATAATTGAATATATTCTTTCATCTTCATAAAGATCTTTACCTACTTTTGTTTTTTTAGGAATTATTACTTTAGGATGTTTACCAGGACGAGACACTGTATTTATTTCTTTTCTGCCTCTTATTTCTAAATCTATTCGCATTACATCAAAAGCAGTAACTATGTCTTCCATTCCTGTTTCTAAGCTTTCAGCTGGGAAAAGTTTTTTTGTAGCTAAAAGATATGGTCGAGCCCATTTAGAATAAAGTCTCATCGCATTTACTTGAGATTTAAGCCATGCTTTTTCTATTTTGTATCGTTTCTTTAATTCTTTTTCACTTCTTTTACGCCAGTCTAAATATTCTTTTATTTTATATTTTAAAATACGTTTAACTCTGTCATTAAGGTCCATTTTTTTAACATCTTCAACAGACTCAGCTACCATGAACGCATCTCTAAGATTTACAAAATGCAATTCTTGTGCAAGAAGATTAACACTTCCTCTACCTTTTTTAATATCAACTTCTGTAAGCCAAATAGCCTTCAAAGCGTTATTTGCAGCATCTACTTCTTCTTTATTGCTTGAATCTAATTTATCATAATGATCTAATCTTAATTCAAATTCGCGCAAATCCCAAAGAAGTTGTAAAACAGATTTAACAATAACACCTAAAGTTTGCATGATTTCCATGGCTCTTTTTTCCATAATTGTTCTTTTTCCACCTAATTCACTGAAAAAACCAGAAGCCTCAGATGCAACAAATTGGTCATATGTCTTTTCAATTTTATATCCAAGTGTTTCCCGCATAAAATCAAGAATCCAGTAATAAGCTGGCTCTAAACCTTCGCCAAAAGCATCATAAACAATCTTGTATTGTTTATTTTTAATTAATGCTTTATTTTTAATCTCATTAATTTGCTCTGTAGCTGATTTTTCTTCGGCCATCTTCTCCTTAAGCAAAATTTGCTTTCCCTAAGATTTATAAGCAAGACCCACCTTAAAAATGTTATGAGAGCTAAAGGAGGAAATAAATGGGTATATTAGATGCGTTTAAGCGTAAAAAAAAGAAAAAAGATGAATGGCCTGAAATCGGTAAGCCTGCTGATGTTGGTGCATATGGACCATCAGGAACTGGTTTGCGTGGCATAGAAACACCGCCGACAACACCAGGTGTAAAAGAAAGTCCTGTTTTGCCTGGGATGCCGCCTGCAAGTGCAGCTGAACCTGCTCCACCAATGCGACCAAAAATGCCAGAAACAGTAAGAGGGCCAGGAATAGAAGCTTTAAAAAAAGAAATGGATACCTTAAGTTATAAAGTTGACTCACTGAAATCTACATTAGATTTAATTAATCAACGCTTAGCAAGCATTGAAGAAGCAATTAAAGGGCAAAGAGGATCTGTTTATTAAATGGTTGGAGAATTTATTAATAATTATTTTATTAATCCTATTTATTCAAATACTGGATATAATTTTGTTAATACAATTGTTTATGCGTTGATTGCACTTGTTGTATTATATGGAATTTTCAAAGGTCTGCAGAAATTAAATGTTAAAATTGATATAAAATTTTTCTGCGCGCTTTTACCATTTATAATATTTGGTTCTAGTTTACGTGCTTTTGTAGACCACGAAATTATTAGTTTAGGTTTTTGGACTGTGTCGCCAGGAATTTGGATGCTTGTGGCTGGTATTTTCCTGCTTTGTTTTCTCGTAAGTTGGCACTTAAACAAAGAAAATTATTGGAAAGCTTGTTTTGGAGCGGGAGTTATTTTAACGCTTGTATTTTATTTTTGGTTCTGGAAAAAACTTGCATTTACAAACTTTTGGGGTGGATTAGCAATAATTAGTTTATTTGCTGGTGTCAGTGCTTTGCTTTATTTAATTTTTAAATTTACAAAAGCAAAACAATTTCTAGGTATGGGTTTTATTTCATTCAAAGCGCATATGTTAGATGCGTCTGCAACCTTTATTGCAGTTGACTTTTTTGGAGCTGTTGAAAAACACCCACTTACGCAAATGTTTAATAATTGGATTGGCACCGCAGCTGGTTTGTTTGTTTTAAAGCTGGCAATCTTATTCCCTGCTGTTTATCTTATTCAA
>WJKY01000058.1 GCA_014728835.1 Candidatus Woesearchaeota archaeon
GAATCACCCCCTTTTTATTTATAAAAATAATAATGTTGAATACATCAGAGCAAAGAGGCTTAAGGAAGAAATGAAATCTGTTTCTTCAATAAAAATTCACGATAAAACTGGAAAAGAGGCGTATTCTTGGAATAAATTTATTAGTAGATGCCACGAAAAAAGTTCTTTATATGCAGATTTTGATATTAAGCGCATAAGAAAAAATATTTCTCAATATGAATTTGCTGAAAAATATAACATACCCCAATCGAGAGTTTCCGTATATGAAAAAAGAAAAAATATTCCTCTCTATATGCTCAAAAAATTAAATTTACCTAGACCCGAGTATTTAAACAGCGAAAATAAGAATTTAAAAATTAAAAACCCTTTTCCTCTTAAATTGACAAGTTCATTAGCAAGAATTCTCGCTAAGTGTGTAGGAGATGTGTCTATAGATAAAAAAAAGATTAAAAGAGAAAATTGTTACGACTTTAGATATCATAATACGGACTTAAATCTGATTAATCAGTTTATAGACGACATTTACAGAGTATTTGGAATTAAATTAGAAATAAAATTAGCTAAAAAAAGAAAAAATCAATTACTAAAATATTACGTAAGAGTTCCTGCAGTAGTTGGTAGAATATTATCTATTATTTCTGAAGAAATTATAGAAAAAAATGTGAGTAAAATTCTTAAAAGAAAATTCTACCCGGAATTTATAGGAGCTTTATTTGATGACGAGGGACACTCTGGAGATAAAGAAAAGAAAATATTTATCTCAAATACAAATTTTAGATTATTAAATGATGTAAAAAAAATGCTTGACGATTTAGGCATAGACTCAAAAATATACAAAAAACAATTTAAATTGTATGTAAGAAAAGTAAAAAGTTTAGAAAAATTCTTTGAAGAAATACCATTTATTTCTATAAAGAAAAAAAAGAGATTGATTAATTTATTATATGGAGAAGAACTTATTTCAAAAGATTTCATGACAAAGACGATATCCTCTGTTAAAGAAATAAAGTATGATGGTTATGTTTATGATATAACAAACAATTTGGAAACTCCTAATTTTATTCTTTCAAATGGTGTTGTCGTCCACAATTCTACAAGAGCATCCATAATAGATACTTTATTTAAACGCGGTTATGTGCGCGGCAAATCTATTAATGTTACTAAATTCGGACAGGAAATTATTAAGACATTTGAAACCTACGCACCAGAAATTCTATCTAAAGATTTAACTAGGAAATTTGAAAAAGAAATGGAAAAAATCCGTGCAAAAAAACTAAAAAAAGAAAAAGTACTGGAAGAAGCTAAAAAAGTTGTTACAAAGCTTTGCAAAGAAATTTCTAACAGTAAAGCAGACATTGGAAAGTCATTAGCTGCTTCACTTGCAGAAACAAGAAAAAAAGAGTCTATTTTAATGAAATGTCCAAAATGCGGCAAAGGAAATTTACGGATAATAAGGTCAAAGAAAACCAAAAAGCGCTTTTTAGCATGCTCTGCATATCCAGATTGTAAAACAACATGGCCACTTCCGCAAAAAGGCTCTATTAAAATTCTAAAAACCAAATGCAAAGAATGTGATACACCAAAAATAATAGTTTATACGCGAGGCAGAAAACCATGGACCTTTTGCCCAAATCCGAACTGCCCGTCTAAAAAAGAAACTAAAAAAGACTAAACTTTTTCTTAGGATATTTTACTTCTTTTAATCCATTGCCAATAATTTCAAAGAAAACTTTTCTTTTTTCTGGCAAACTTCTGTGTTTGAAAATTGATGCTTTACGAACTCTTTCTATACTTTCTAATTTTACAATACATTTGGACCAATATTTTAACAAATCCCCGCCAACCATATGAAAATTATTTGGTTTTTCAAAATCAGCATAAACTTGATTTGTTGTAAGCACAGCAATGCTTTTTTTTCTTGCAATGCTGGAAAGTATTGCTAATTGATTAGCTAATTCTTTATTTGTAACAGAAACTTCTTCATCTGAACCGCGCTGAAGCCGATAAAGCATCACAATAGAATCAATTACAATTAGCCCCACTTTTTCTTTATTTACAACGTCATTTAATTTTTCAAAAACTTTTTTTTGCTCATCAAATGAAGTAGGTTCAAATAAAATAATGTTTTTCAATAAAGCTTTGTATTTATCTGGTGCTAATTGAGATGCTCTTTCAGCACTGAAGCCGCCTTCAGTATCAATAAAAATTACTTTTTTGCCTTGATTAGCAACTTTTAAAGCAATTAACATAGCAATGTTTGATTTTCCAGTACCTGCTGGACCGAAAATAGTAGATATTACGCCTCGTTCAAAGCCACCATTTAGTAATTCATCAATAACTTTAGAGCCACTTGATACTTTATTAATCATATTAATAACAAGCATCTAAAAGCTTTTAAACTTCTCTTTTAGTATTTATACTATGGCAAACGCTCGGAAAAAAGCATACATGAAGCAATATAATAAAAAACCAAAAGTTAAAGCAAAAAAAGCAAAATATATGCGCAAAATCAGATCTAAAGAAGATAAAAAAGCTGCGAGACGTTTAGTCAGATTTCTTTTAGATATAGGCTACGAAGATTTAGCTTACCAGCATGCTCTTGAAAGAGCACCAGAGATGTTAATTACAGTAAAATCAAGAGCCAGATCAAATAAAAAATAGCTTCCACTCAAAACCTTATTAAAATTTTTTGTTATTTTATTAAATATGGCTAAAAAGAAAAAGAAAGATAATATAGAAAAAGAAATTAGTCTTAAAGTTGCTGAAGCTCAGCAAGATGATGTTAACAAAGGAATTGTAAGAATTGATTCTCAAATTATGAAGCAGTTAGGTATTTCTCAAGGCTCAATTGTTGAAATTGAAGGCAATAAAAAAACTGCTGCAATCGCAGGCAGAGCATTTCCAGCTGATTTAGGATTAGCAATAATTCGTATGGATGGTTATACTCGAAGAAATGCCAAAACATCTATTGGTGAGCATGTTACAATTAGAAAAACAGAAGTACAACATGCAGAATCAATTACTATTGCTCCTGCTCAAAAAGGTGTTTCAGTTAAAATAGTTGGAGAAGGTTCAACAGAGGGCATTAAAAGAGCTTTACTTGGTCGTGCAATGGTAAAAGGAGATTTGATATCTCTTGGTGGAACAAGGCGCAGAAGAAGAACTTTTCACGGAAGCCCTTTTGAGGAAATTTTTGCAGATATTTTAGAAGATTCTTTTGGTACTATGGGCATGCCTTTTGCAAGATTTAATAGATTTGTTGTAGTTGCAACGCAGCCAAAAGGCCCAGTAGTTGTTACAGAAAATACAAAATTAGATTTGAAACCAGAAGCTGTTGATTTCAAAGAAGAAACATTACCTGATGTTACTTATGAGGATATTGGTGGTTTAACAGAAGAGATTAAAAAAGTTCGAGAAATGATTGAGATTCCTTTAAAACATCCAGAACTTTTTGAACAATTAGGAATTCAACCACCAAAAGGAGTTTTACTTTATGGTCCGCCTGGTACAGGTAAAACACTGTTAGCTAAAGCAGTTGCAACAGAATCTAACGCTACATTTATGTCAATAAATGGTCCTGAAATTATGTCCAAATTTGTTGGAGAAGCAGAGAAAAAATTAAGAGAAATATTTGAAAATGCTGAAAAAAATGCACCAGCAATTGTTTTTATTGATGAAATAGATGCAATTGCATCAAAAAGAGGAGAAAGCTTTGGTGAAGTAGAGCGAAGAGTTGTAGCGCAATTACTTGCATTAATGGATGGTTTAAAATCCAGAGGAAAAATTATAGTTATTGCAGCAACAAACAGACAAGATGCTTTAGATCCTGCTCTAAGAAGAGGCGGACGTTTTGACAGAGAAATTGAAATTGGCGTCCCAAACAAAACAGGTAGATTAAATATTCTAAAAATTCATACTCGAAACATGCCATTAGAGGATGATGTTGATCTTAAAAAATTAGCAGATGTAACACATGGTTTTGTTGGTGCAGATTTAGAAGGGCTTTGTAAAGAAGCTGCAATGTCTGTTTTGCGTAGAATTATACCTGCTGCAAATATTCAAGAAGAAGAGAAAATACCAAAGAAAATTTTAGATAAATTAAAAGTTAAAAAATTAGATTTTAAAGAAGCTCTAAAACTTGTAAGACCATCTGCAATGAGAGAGGTTCTTATTGAAAGCCCAAAAGTAAAATGGGAACAAGTAGGTGGTTTGAAAAAAGCAAAACAAGAATTACAAGAAGCAGTAGAATGGCCAATAAAACACCCAAAAGCTTTCAAGCGAATGGGTATTAGACCACCACAAGGGATTATGTTATATGGCCCAAGTGGGTGTGGAAAAACGTTATTAGCCAAGGCAGTTGCAACAGAATCAGAAGCCAATTTCATTTCTGTCAAAGGACCAGAAGTTCTTTCTAAATGGGTTGGAGAATCTGAAAAAGCAATTAGAGAAATTTTCAAAAAAGCTAGACAAGTTGCACCATGTATTATTTTCTTTGATGAAATAGATGCAATAGCGTCAAGACGAGGTTCAGATGCTGGTGGTTCTCGAGTCGGAGATAAAGTTGTAAATCAAATACTTACCGAAATTGACGGTTTAGAAGATTTAAATGATGTAGCAGTGATTGCAGCAACAAATAGACCAGAATTAATAGACTCTGCTTTATTAAGACCAGGAAGATTTGACAGACATATATTAGTAACACAGCCAAATCAAGAAACTAGAAAACAAATATTTGAAATTCACACTAATGGCATGCCATTAGCAAAAGACGTTAACCTGGAAAAACTTGCAAAGAAAACAGAAAACTATTCTGGTGCAGATATAGAAGCAATTTGCAGGGAAGCTGCAATGCTCTCACTAAGAAAAGACTTGAAAGCAGATAAAGTAGAGCTAATACATTTTGAAAGAGCACTAAAAGATGTAAAACCATCTTTATCAAAAAATGACACAGAAAAATATGTTACTGCTTTAGCTGAAAGCAAACTTGGAAAAACATCTCCAGATTATATGAGTTAATTTTCTTAAATAACTAAACTTTTATATACAAGTAATAAATACCTAAATTAGTGTTTCGATTGCTTAAGGAGGTAATTGGCTCGAAACACATTTTATTTTGTTGTTATGATTGGTTTTTCAGCAACAATTACAGTGTGTTCTGCTTGCGAAACTTTTTTTCCTGTTTTTTCCCTAAGAACATTATAATCTTTTAAAATCTCTTTAGCTAGTGCTTCTTTTAAAAACAAATTTGTTTTTAACAAACCAAATTTTTTAACTAACCAACGCTTTGCAAATGGAAGTGTTTTATAATTTTTAATAATGTGAGCAAGAATTTCTCTACCTGTTCTGACAACACCTTTTTTTTCAAGTTTAAATATCTCTGCAGATTTTCCTTCTACTACAATTCCTTCTCCGCTAGTTGCAAAAGGCTCAATTGCTAATACCATATCTTTTTCTAATATTCTGTCGTCTCCATTATCATAATTTGGAATTCTTAAACCCATATGCAGATTATATTCTCCAACCATATGCCCAGTTAAATTTTTAATTGGTTGAAAACCAGCAGAAGTAATTTCATTGGCAATTGCCTTGCCTAATTCTCTAATTTCTGTGTCAGGCTTTGCAAGTTTTAAAGCTGCATTTAAAGCTGCCTCAGAAGCTGCTATTAATTTTTCATTTTCTTCTGATTTGCCAATTGAATATGAAAATGCAGTGTCAGCAATAAAACCATCAATTTGAATTCCAACATCCACGGTAACTAAATCATTTTTTGTCAAAACAGTTTGCTCTTTAAACCTAGGAATACTATGCGCTGCAAATTCATTTATAGATATGTTTGCAGGAAATGCAGGTTTCCCTCCTAATTCAATTATTTTATCTTCAATTTTATCTGCAATATCAACTAAAAGCGCACCTTCTTTTAGTAAAGTTCTGGCAAATTCTTTTATTTTAATTGAAATTTCGCCTGCTTTTTTGTATTTTTTTAGTATTTCTTTTTCCATCACTTAAAACCTTCTAAGGTAGTTTGCCCTTCTTTAATTTTTTCTTTTGGATAATCAAATATCTCAAATATTTTATAAACTGCTCGGATTATTTGATTATCAATATAATAATCTGCATCATAATCTTCTTTTTTCGCATCTTCGGCTAATATAACTCTGTCTGAAATTTTTCCGCTTCCCTCGCCAACAACATAATTAACTAATGATCCTTTGCGCATAATAATATTTTTATTTTCAGCAAGTTTAGCAGCCGCAACATGCGGGCTTGTAGCTGAGTAATCACTAAGTTTTTTTGTTAATCTTTTTGAAATCACGAATTCACTAACAGGAACACGGTGCTCTTTAACTGTTTTTACTAATCCTTGCACATAATTTATGGCAGCTTTTACATTATTTTTTTTAAGTATTATTTCTATTACAGCTCTCTGAGCTTCTCTTGCAATATTAGACCAATCACCGCGCACAGCTTCCAGCCCTTTAACAGAAATATTTCCTGTTTCATCAAGCAAGGCATATCGTTTTTTTGCTCCACCACCCTCAGCTTTTTTTTCCAGGAAAAGACCAGCAGGAAAAAAACCTTCAAGTTCCAGCTCCATTGGAGAAGGTAATATAGAATTAATAATTTTTAAAAAACGCATAACTTCTTCTTTGTTTTTTTCTCCTTGTAGAAAAAATATAGAATCAGTGTCCGCATAAAGAATTTTAAATCCAAATTTTTCAGCTTCTTTTATCACGTCTTGTATGTATTTTTTACCAATAGAAGTTATTGCTTTAGAGCACTCTGGATTATACCATCTTGAATTAGCATATGCCATATAGCCATATATGCTGTTTGTAATTGTTTTAATTGCATATTGACGGGCTTTAAGTTCCATCTGAGCAGAATCAGAAGCTGATGTTTCAGATAATATTTTTTTAACACGATACCTTCTGTCAATAAGATCTTTAACCAACTTAGGTATGAATCCTTTTTCTTTTGAACAAAACCAAGTTTCTTCACTAACTTTATGGCCGCCTTTAAATTTACAACAATTACAATTTGAGGTTGCAGGGTCAATATTATGAGAAGCTATAATACTAGGCCAAAAACTTTTGAAATCAAAAACACAAATATCTTTGTATAAGCCTGGTTTTGGTTTAATTACAAAACCTCCAGAATAAGTATATTTTATTCGCTCTATTATTTGTTTATATTTAGGATATCTGGGAACTATTTGATTAAAGCGATACGCATTATTAATCAAAAACCATTCAACTAATATCCCATAAGTCATTCGATTAATATCAGCTAGAGGAAGACCAATTAATTTTACAAGTTGTAATTGTGTTGGTAATAAATTAACACATAAATTATATGCTAATTTGGAATCTTTTAGATTATATTCTACTAAATTAATTAAATCTTGTTTAAGTCCAACACCCCATAATTCATTAATTTTGTTAAGTTTAATATCTAAATATTTTCCCTCTCCGATTAATTCTTTCGCAACAGAATTCAAGTCATAAAAATCAGTTCTAAGCGTTAAAAAATTTCTAATAAATTTGAAAATATCTATGTGCACAATCCCTTTTATTTTATTAAATCCTTTGCTTTCTAATTCAGATTTATCAACCCCTAAATCTAATATTATATCATATTTATTTGCACGCTCTTTAATAAATTTGATATCAAAGCTATCTGAATTATAACCGACTAGGATATCTGGACGCAGTTTTTTAATTGTTTTTTTAAATTCTTCAATTAATTCTAATTCCCCATCAACAAACATAACATATTCCGGAGCATCAGAAAATCTTTTCCAAGTAACCACTTTTCTAAAGTTCTTTCCAAAAAAAGAAACCATAATTATAGGATCTTGTAAGGCATTTGGAAAACCACCTTTACACTTAGTTTCAATATCAAACCCAATTATTTTTGGGTCAGAAATCAAATCAGAACTAACTGCTCCAACTTTTTCAGCTTTAAGAACTAAATCAACATCAAAATCTGTTTTTATTATTTCTCCTGCAGCTCTGCATAAAGTGCATGGAATTATTTTTTTGTCAATCAAATATCGCCTGTAAAATTTTATATCATTTTCTTTAATTGAGTCTACTGAAGGCAGCTTTTCTACTTCTGAACTTATTTTTAATACATGAGAAGGTTCTGAAACAGTGATTTTAGCA
>WJKY01000059.1 GCA_014728835.1 Candidatus Woesearchaeota archaeon
CAGTTGAGATGAATTTATCTGTGATTAAGAGAACTTTAATATTACTATTTTTGGCAGCTGTTTTAACTTGTTTTAATCCATATTCTCCTAAGCCACCTTTAGATATTTCAGCAAGCAAATTATCAACTAATTGAAATTCTTTTTGCATTCTGCTTTTCTTTAGAACTTTATCAATAACTCCGCGGTTAATTAATTCAGTAATGCCTCTTTTGCTGCCTGTGCTTACATCTTCTAATCTGCATTTTTTTGCAAGCTTAATTGATTTATCTTTTATTGCTTTCAAAAGCTCTTCTTTCCAGAAAAGCGGAGACCCTAATATAATGACATCTAAATCTTTTTCTTTTTCTAATCGAATTAGTTCAGCAACAACTTTACCTAATTTTTCTTTTTGCTTTGGTTCTTTAAGGCGTTTCTTTGCAAGCCGCAAAGCAATTTTCCCCAAATGTTTCACACCAGAGGGAGTTATTGCAGCGATATTTGCCTCTGAGTCATCTAAAACACAAGCAATTGCTTTTGGAGTTTGCGATTCTGCCTGAGCTTCTTTAAGGCGGGAAACCTGATAATTTTTCCATTTTTTTTCAATCTTAAAAATAGTTCCAATTTTGATATCAAAAGTATGAGAAGCTCCTTTTGGCAGCTCATCTGGACCTTCTTGTATTTTTCCAGCTAATCGCAAAGCTTCAGCTTCATATTTGATATCATCTACTTTTAATTTTACAAAAAAGCTTTTTCTAATTGCCCTGGACTTTTCTTTGGCTCTGCCTAGCTTGATTTTCCGCTCTATTTTTCCAGAAATCAAGTCATTTGGCTCAATTATTCTACTCAAATGCCAGAGATCATCCAGATTTGTTACTTTTATTTTAGCTATACTTTTTTTCCTGTTTAAGTGTATTATTTTCATATTTATATTATAAAAGTAAGGCTTTTATATAGTATTCTATACTTTATAGATATGCTGCGTTTCCATAAGAGAGGTAAAGAAAAAGTTACTGCAGATATTGCTTCAACAATTATTTTAGCTACAATTTTAGCAATGATTGTTTTTTATGTTCTTACAGTTCCTGGAGCACAAGAAGAATTTAATATCACTGAAAAAAAAGTTTTGTTAGATACTAAGCCAGGTCTAATTGGCGAAGCAGAAGAAAAAGTATCAGCTCAGGAAGAATTTACTTTGGATAATATTATTATTGATAACAGCCCTCGCCAGCAAAAATCTATTATTTTTTCAACAGCATTTACTAAAAAAACTCTTTTCACTGAGAAAACAGCCTCATTTAGTTTTGATATTATTAATAAATCTGCTTTAGCATGGATTAATATAGAGGCAAATATAATCGAGAAAAAAGGAGAAGGTAATTTAGTCTTTATTTTAAATGGCCAGCAAATCTATTCAAAAGAAAATGCACTAAATTCAGATATTACAGTTCCTTTGCCTTCTAATATTTTAGTTGAAGGAAAAAATAATGTTACAATTGAAACGTCACCTGTTGGCTGGAATTTTTGGATAACAAATTCCTACAAACTTGCAAATGTTAATTTAGTAAAAGGAACATATGATTCACCAAAAGCAAGTCTTAGCCAATTAGTTACTTTATCTAGTGATGATCTTTCTGATGCAGAAGATGCTGAACTTACTGCTTATGTAAAACAATTAAGCGAACAACCTCAAGAAATCAAACTTCGCGTTAATGAAGAATTAGTTTTTGAAGGTGTTCCACCAAGTTCCTTTGATATTGGTGTTCCATTAAGTGCACTTAAAACAGGTACGAATAAAATTGAATGGGAAGTTGACAGAGATGGAATTTATCAAATAGCTTTTGGCGAGCTTACAATTTCAACAACAACTGTGGAGGATGGAGAAACAAAAGAATATGATTTCACAATATTATCAGATGATTGGCCAGGTATAGATATAGGCACATCCACGTGTGAACTGTATGTAAAACAAAGCGCTGATAAATCAAAAGGAAATGAAATAACTATTAATTTAAATGAAGAAGTTATAATTTATAATTTTGTTAATGAAAAAATTGAACTTGATGTTTGCGAATATTTAGTGGAAGGAAAGAATTCTATCAGCTTATCTGCATCTGATGATGTGTATGTGGAACGATTAAGAGTAACTATAAGTTAAGATGGCTGAAGAAAAAGATTTTAAGAAAAAAGAAAGAGAACATCTCAAAGAGATGCAGAATTTGCAAGAAAAAGAAGCTAGAGAAAAAGATGAAGAAGAAAGCTGGTTGGGACGGAGAAAAATAGGTCTGAAACACAAAGGAGCAAGATTTAAAGAGCGAGCTAAAAGAGCACCAAAAAGTGCATACCATGGAATACGACGAAAAGCAAGTGGTTTGCCTGGCGGTGCTGCAGCAGCTTTGAAAAAGCAAACCAAAAGCAAAGCAAAACATTTTCTTCGTACTTTATTAATTATTATATTTATAATAGCAATAATAGCAATAGTAGTGTATTATTTTTCTTCTACAGCAACAGGAACTTTAGTTACTTCAGAAAAAGGTGGTGTAACATCACAAGTTACAAATGCTGCGCGGGAATCAGGCGCAGTTAAAACACTTAATCAGTTTAAAATGATTATGTTAGGTGAATATGATCCGTCGCAGCTCTGGTCATCTGAAACTTATGAGGATAAATATGCAATGGAAGATGCAGGAGTAAAATTATCAGAAGTTAAACCATTTAGGCAAATATTTTTACCTGATCAAGAAATTGCTATTACAGGGCGTTTGAAAGTTTCTTCTTTACCTGAAGAAGATATTACAACTCATATTTCAGCTGAATGGGGAAATATAGAAAAATTAAGTGGAACTTTAGGAGACTGGACTTGTGATCCTGAAACCATAGAAAAAAAGAATTTGTTTATTGGCAGGTTTATATGCAATCATGATTCAATATCTGTTGAACCTGGGTTAACCAAATCCTTTGTTACTGACGTAAAAGTAAAATATGATTTTGATACTAAAACAGGAAAGCAAGTTTATATTGCTGATTATGAACAAATGAGTCAATTACAATTTGAAGAAAAAGATCCTATGAATTACTATGATATTTCTTCTGACCAGCTTAAGTCATGGCAAACAAAAAGCCCTCTTGATTTAGGCATTGGTATTTTAGGTGAAGAAGATATATTAATTGCCAATAAAAAAGGCGAATATGAATTAGGACATTATCTTGGAATAACAATTGAAAATGATGGTGGAGGAGATTTAACATCATTAAATGAATTAACAATTACTCTTCCAAAAACAATAGAAATTGCAGATCCTGAAACAAGCAGACAAATGGATTTTGAATATGAAAAACAAGGCGAAGTTGGAAATACATCTGTTACAACGTATGAACTTAAACCAAAATATTATGAAAGTATAACTAAAGATGGTTCTTTGGCTCCAGGAGAATATAAA
>WJKY01000060.1 GCA_014728835.1 Candidatus Woesearchaeota archaeon
AATTGGTCTGTTGGCTCCATTAGTCGGAATTAAAAGAATTCATTGCATGGGTGTTTTAGTTTTGCCTGTTGTTTTTTACTTTCTTTAAAAATCTAGATTTCTTAAGATACTTGATTTTCTTTATCACAGAGGTCTTTGTGATCGCAATAGTTACATAGCCAAGTTGCTTCAGCTGGTGGAGGAATATTTGTCTTTAAAGCTTGGGTGAGTTTTGCTGCGCGCGTTTTAAGCCAAGGCAGAATATTTCTAGGAATAACTTCAAAATGTTTTATCTTGTTCATGCTTAAGTAAGTAATAATAATTTTTTTTGTTGCTGATTGTTTTAATTCATCTAAAAGAGAATAATATGCTTGCGCTTGCAATATATGGTGTTTTTGTGGTTCTTGAGGCAAATTTGATGTTGTTTTAAATTCATGTATTGTATCTTCATGAAGTGCATCTATAAATCCTATTATATCATAATATGGAAATTTCTTTTTTACAAAAACTTCTTTTTGGCCTTCTTCTAAAGTTTTTGTGACAAATTCGTGCATTGCATGTCCACGAGAAAAAATCCAGAGCTTTTCAAGATCACGAATTTCTTCTTCAGTAAGCCGATAATATGACTGTCTTAGACAATTGGTTGTTAGTGTGGTTACACCAAAAGCTGGTTTTTCTTTTGGTTTTCTTTTTCTATCTCTGCCATGCAAAAGAGCGTGTCTGACCGGCGATGGATGACATGGACTAGGACAATTTTTGCATTCTTCTACTGTTTTTTCTGTGCCGTCTGGACATCTAATTTTCATTTAGCAATAAAACCTCCTAATCCAATTTGTTTTGTTTTTTCTTTACCAAAGATTGACTCGATTCTGCGTTTTAATAAATCCATTGTTTGCTTCATATATGCAGGCACACCGTCGTACTTGACTAATTTAAGAGATGGTTCAAGATATTTTTTGATTGTTCCTTCTGCAATAGTATAAACTATTTTTCCACCACATTTACAATTTCCTGCTAAAGGAGGTCTGCGATATTTTTCATTACAAGTTGTACAACGGAATTGTTGTTTTGTAAATTTTCTTAGATTTCCCTTAATGTCACGGAGAAAATGCTTGTTAATTACTAATGCAGCTACTTTAGATAAATCAACTGCGCGGATTTTTGCTGCCAAATCAATTTGCCCTTCTAATTTTTCAACCATTGTTGGTATTGCTTTATATGCAGAAAACCGTACTCCAGCGTTCATATCTTTAGATTCGTGGGTATAAGACATTTTTTCGTATTGTGTGGATGTTCCTAATACTTTTTTTATTGTTTTTATTTTTATTTTAAATGGAGATTTGCATTCTTGCGCAGCCTTATAAAATTCTAAAGGATATTTATCTATGATATCTAAATTATGAACTTCTGAGTCTACTTCTGAAGGAATTAAAACAGTTGTAAGAACTAGTGGCGCATCCATGCTTCTTCCACCACGACGATCAGGTAAGTATTGTCTTGAAAAATTTAGAAATGCATCCATCAAAAGTATAACACAAGTCTCGTCACCGTCTAAGTTTCTTCTTTGTGCTGCATGCCAGTATGGATGTGAAAAACATCCTTGGGTTTCAGAAAAACCAATTATTCTTCCAACTATTCCTGCTGATGTGTGTGGAGCTAAACCAATTATTAAATGTCCAATTAAATCAGATGGTTTAGTTAAATTGTAAAAAGACTCTGCGCTATATAATAATTTTAATTCCTCATCAACAAATTTAGAAACTTTGTGTAATACTGTATCAGCACCATCTTCTTTTGCTTCTGGACACTTTGGAAGTATAACGTCTTGTGGAAAAATTTCTAGTGTTTGATTTTCATTTTCTAAAGTTTTGCCTTTGATATCTTTTGTATATCCAAGTTCTTTTAATTTGTCAATAGATGTTCCAATTTCTTTTGGTTTGAAATGGGTGCATCCCATTTCAGTTATGTCGTATCTAACTGTTCCGTCTTTATTAACATATATATTATGTTTAGCTCGCAAAACTCCTTTTGCTAAGTGTTCTGGGTAATGGTCTTTATTAGATGTTCCTCTAACTCCTTTAATTAAAGGGGGTGGATTAGATATTTTCAATTGCTTAAGTGTATGTCTCCAGTGATGTTTGACATCTAATTTTTTCCTTTCATAAGTTTTAGTTTCTGTATGACATTTTGTTTTTCTAGTTTTCTTTTTACAAGTGGGACATATGCGCCAAGCAGTTGTTTTTTTACCACAAACTTCGCAAACAGGATAAATAGTTTGTCTCCTGCATTCTTGACATTCAAATATTGGCCAGTCAGTATTAACAGAACCGCTTTTTAACGCTGCTTGAAAACTTCTTAATCTCCCTCCTTCTGCGCCAACTGGAAATAAAACATGTGGGCTTCCTTTCATTTTTCTAAGTTTTGCTTTTTCTGGTCTGCCCATACGCATACCAATAAATGTGCCGCTTTTATCCCTAATTTTTATTTTAGATGTAGAATTAACACAATCTAAGCCATTTATCCCTTCAATATGTTTAGATATTAGCAAATATTTTAAAATCACTACATTTTC
>WJKY01000061.1 GCA_014728835.1 Candidatus Woesearchaeota archaeon
ATTAAATGCAATACCAACTAAAATAGCAATGTCAGCTAATCTGTCAAAGGTATGATCAAGAAAATCACCGAATTTGCTTGTTCCGTATTTTTTTGCAATTGCGCCATCCAATATATCAAGAAAACCATTTACAAAAACTAAGATACCTGCTAACCATAATAAATTCTGCCAGAAAAAATAACCAGCTGCAATTGCAGCTAAAAGAGCAAGAAAACTAACAACATTAGGATTAACTTTTACAACTAATGCGCCGCATATTTTTTCTCTTAAATCAGGAAATTGTTTATCAACTTCGTCAAGCATGTTACTTGATTAACACTAAAGTATTTAAAGTTGTTTTTTCTATATTTTTTTATGGGTAAAAAAGCACTTAAGGATTTACCACTTCAGGAAATTACTTTAAGAAAATATGAAAGCCCGCAAAATTTAGATAAAAGAGAATTAACCAAAAAATTTTTGCTTTCTATTGGGCTTTTACAGCCAGGCGAATCACGAGATGTTATTGTTGATATTTTCCTGCAACTTATTAAAGCCAGAAAAAATAAAGATATATTAGATATTGATAAGTTTTCAAAGTTGTTAAAAGGAAAACAAGGTGCTTCGCCGCCAAACATAAGAAGACAATTAAGAAGATTGCGAGCACTTAAATTAATTGAAAAACTCCCAGAAGGATATAGGATAACTGAATTTGGAAAACTTGAGCCAATAATTAATGATTTTATAATACAATTCTTAGTAAACCCCTCAATTAATAGAATGCGAGAATATGCATCTAATTTAGATGAATTACAATGACTAAAAAGAAAAAAAGAAAACAAGTTAAAAGCATAACGCCCCGACAATTATCTAAAATTTTACATAATGAATTTGAAAAAGAAAGAGCAGAAAGAATCAAAAAACAAAGACAAACATATAAAGTAATGAACAAATTAAAAAAAATAATTTCTGTTCCGATTATAATTGGTGTTGCTGCTGCAATAATAATGTGGTTTTTTTATGGATGGGATGTATTGCTCAGAACACTTTTAAGTTGGACAATAGGTCTTACTATTTTAGCTACAATAATAACTCTTTTAGAAAGATTAATGCACAATAATGAAAGAAATAATTAAGATTCCTACTATTGTTTCTGCAAGCCCGCCAGTTTTCATAAGACCACGAATTCTAAATTTTGAAAACGGAGACAAAGGAACTATTCCTTTTTTAGTAATTGCATCACCTGCTAAATGAGATGTATAGCCAATCAAAAAACCCATTAATATTAAATCAGGCAAATGAAAATATTTTACAATCAAAAACTTAGCTATCAAAAAAATAATAATAGGTATCCAAATACTATGCATTATTCCTCTATGTTTTGAAAAAGATCTTACTAGAGCTGAAAGCCAAGGTGATTTATGAGATGCAGATGACTCTTCCTGATCAATATCAGGAAGCAATGCACCAACAATAAGCATTGCTGCAAAACCAATTTTCATCCAAAATGTAGTGCCACCTATAAAGTAATCAAAATAGAGCACTCCAAATAATACTGCTAACAATAAATGTGTGTGGCCTTTCATGACTATAATACAAATTTAAAAAATAAAAAAGTTAGGCTTTGCCCAATATTTTATACATACCTGTTCCGCATTTTGAGCATTTACCTTTTAGAGCTTTTCTTCCATTTTTCATGGTGACCTCTTCAGTGTCAACCATTTCTCTTTTAGCTCTGCATTTTACACAATAACCTTTTACCATATTTATACCTCCTACTTATTTAAGCGTTTAGCAAGTTCTTCAAAACGATCAGCTATTTCCTGACCTTTTTTAGTTAATGAAACAAGCTTTAATCTTCCTTTTTTTTCAAATTTCACTAATCCTGCTTTTTCCATGCGTTGTAATAGATGTACAGTGTGCGAATAAGTGCACTTAGATTCTTTAGCTAACATAGATGGATACTTTTCTGTAGTACCTCTTGTTAAGCATAAGAGTAGCTCTACTGGTTTTTCCCTTAAGAATATTTTGAACCCTTTACTTATTTTTCTAAGCACAACCATACTATATACTAAAGTAAACAGATAGCTTTAAATATCTTTCTCCGAAAAACAGCTTAAATAAGCCTTAAAAAAGCTTCTAATATATCTGCTGATAATATACTAGTTTTGTTATTTATATCTTTTTTAGGGCAAACTTCGCAAATATCAAACCCTTTTACTTTCTTGCTTTTAGATAACATTTCAAAAACAGGCATTAGTTGCTTAGGTGAGAATCCATCATTTTCTGGATATCCTGTGCCAGGCGCATATTTAGGATCAAAAACATCAATATCAATTGAGATGTAAATGTTTTCTTTATCTTTAATGAAATTTTGTATATATTCTAATTTGCTAATTTTAATTCCTTTTTCTTTAACAAACTTAATTTCTTTTGGATAAAATTTCCTTGCACCAATAATAAGAATATTTTCAGGCTCAAAAAATCCTTCATTTACAGCAGCTTTAATTAAATCTTCGTGAGTTGGAGGTAGAAAATCATCTTCACAATCTAAATGAGCATCAAAGAAAATTAATCCACCTTTAAATTTTTGAGAAAAAGCTTTCATTAAACCATAGGCAACTGAGTGGTCGCCACCAATTCCCGCAACAATTCCTTTTTCATATGCTTTTAATGCAGTATTAGTTATATTGTCCTGAATTGTTTCAAAATCACCTGAAGTTTTAATTTCTTTCCATATTGCATCTTTTATCTCACCAGCAAACTTTTGAATAACATCTGGTGCTTCAGCTGTGCCTCTTCTTTTTCTATCAACAATACATTTGTCAAATGGAATTTTTAGTATAGTTTTCATTATACAAATTCTTATTAATTATGGTTTTAATTCTTTCCATGATATTTTATGACAGTAGACAAAGGATACTTTATAACCTTGTATGGAATTAATAACCTTGGAAAAACAACCCAAGCCCAAAAACTCGTTAAATGGTTTAATAAAAAAGAATTTGAAGCAGAATATCTAAAATATCCAATTTATGATTTGGAACCATCTGGCCCAATACTAAATGAACAATTAAGAGGTAAAAAAGGCCAAACTCTTTCTGAGGAAAAACTTCAAATGTGGTTCACATTTAATAGGCTGCACTATGAACCATCACTAAAGGAAAAATTAAACGCAGGTAAAATAATTGTCGCTGAAGATTATATTGGAACTTGTTTTGCATGGGGCAGTGCCAAAGGTGTGGAATTAGATTTTTTGAAAACAATAAATGAACCTTTACTAAAAGAAGATTTATCTATTTTGTTTCAAGGAACGCGTTTCAGAAAAGGTATTGAACCAAATCATATTCACGAAGGAAATGATTATTTAATTGATACCGTATGCAAGGAAGTACATAATGATTTAGGTAAGGAATATGGCTGGTATACGATAGATGCTAATCAACCAGAAGATAAGGTTTTTAACGATTTATTAGCTATTGTTAAACGTGAATTAAAAATATGAAACCAAGCCAGAAAAAGAAAGAGTTCTTTTACAGGAAAGCTAAGAAAGAAAAATATAGAGCTCGCTCAGCTTACAAACTAATTGAATTAAATAAAAAATATAAATTAATAAAACCAGGGGATATAGTTTTAGATTGCGGTGCTGCACCTGGTAGTTGGTCACAAGTTGCACTTGACATTGTTGACAAAACTGGTTTTGTATTAGCAGTTGATGTTTTACCAGTTGCACCTTTGCAAGGCCCTTTTAAATTTTTATTAGCAGATTTAAATAAAAAAACAACTATAAACAAAATTAAAAAATCACTACCAAGAAAAGCAGATATAGTGATGTCTGATGCAGCACCAGAGTTTTCAGGTATAAAAGAAAGAGATGCAGGATTAACTTTGCAACTTAATAAAAAAATTTTAAACATTACAAAAGAAATTTTAAAACCAAAAGGAAATTTTATTTGCAAAAGTTTTCAAAGTTCTGAATTAAATGGTTTTATTGATGAAGTTAAACAAATATTTAAATTAGTTAAAAAATCAAAACCAAGAGCTTCTATAAAAAAATCCCCAGAAATTTATATAATTGCAAAAAATAAAAATTAGTTTTTTTAAAAGCAAAGTTTTAAATATAAAAAATATCTTTACATAGTTATACATTTAAGGAGGATGTTAAATGGCAAGAAGAAGGAGAAGAACTAAAAGAAAAACGCGAAGAAAAACTCGAAGGAAAACCCGCAAAAAGAAAACAAAAAGAAAAAAGAAGTGTAAGTCATGGACAAAAGCAGGAAAAAAGTGTAAGAGATACGCAGTAGGAAGTTCTAAATATTGTGCTGTACATAAGAGACGACCAATAAAAAGAAAACCAAAAAAGAAAAAAACAAGAAGAAAGAGACGAAGAAAGACTACAAAAAGAAAAACAAAACGAAGAAAAAGAAGAAGAAGGAGAAGATAATTTTTTTTAATTATTTTTTGTTTTTTTATTTATTCTAGAACTTTTAATCTACCTTTTTTTGGTTCATAAATATCTCCTGATTTTAATAAACCTATTATAATACTTTTAGCTTCAGAAACATCTAATCCAGATTTTTTAATCACAATATCTAATTCTGCACCCTCACCAATATCAACTTCTTTAATTACATTAACAATTTTATTTTGAACAGACAAGTCTTCTTCTTTAATAGTTTCTTCAGCAACATCTTCGGGAACAGATGGCTTTACATCATCTGCATCTGTGGTGCCCGTAGACGGCTGACCTAATTCTAGTTTATGTACAATCATCCAGTTTGGATCTTCAATATTTCTGATAACTTCAGGTGATAAATAAATCTCATCATTGTACTCTTTTACTTTTCCAATAAACCTAACTAATTTTCCTATTTTAGAATCTTTTAATTTAATTACGTCAGGTCCAAATGCTTTGATTCTAATAGTTTCAGATCCATCGTCTAATGTTATTGTTCCATAATTACCATCTTCAGATATAAATTTAGAGACAGTTGTCGCAATAAGATGAACTCTAGAAATTTTTTCACTGTTTATCTCAATATAATTTGGATTCCAACCTTCTGTTTTAGTGTATTCTCCACTATGCAAATCTTTAATCCAGACTTTTTTCGAAACAATTCTTTTTTTAGATTTTAATTTAACCATTTTTAACCTATTTTCTGAACCAAACCAGGCTTTGGTTCAAATATATCCCCCTTCTTTTTAAGATTATCTAATATTTCTTCTGCTTTAGCCTTGTCAATACCTTCATTATCAGCTTCATTTAAAATATCAGATATTGGTATTGATTTTCCAACTTTGTCGGTAAGCATGTCAATGATCCTCTTTAGTATAGATATTTTACTTCTTTGCGTTGCAGTAATTCCTGTTGTAATTCTGTCAATATCAAACTTACCTGTTTCAGCATCCAAAGCAACAGCCTCCATACAAGAACGTAATAACTTAATTGCTTTTTTAGCATCCTTTTTTGTTACTTTATTGTCCAACCGAATTTTGGCACTTGCTTCAGCCATACGAACCAAAGCTTCTAATTGTCTTGCTGAAATAGGTATTGACTTTACTTCGCCTTCTTCAAGTGCAGCTGCAGAACGCAAATCAACATAAAACTTTTTTATTTCTCTAATTGCTCCCGCAGTAATTTTTGGAAAACAATTTTGTTTTGCATATGCGATATATTTTCTCAAAAGAGAAGGTTCAATTTCAGCTTTTTGTGCCGAAGAATCTTTTGCTAATTCAAGCACGTGAGTTGCTATTTTTTCATCTAATTCAATATTAGGAATGTCTCTAATAGGAAATATTAAATCAAAACGATTAATTAGTGTTGGTGGCAAATCAATTTGTTTTGATATTAAAGAATATGGATCAAAGCGGCCGAATTTTGGATTTGCAGCAGCTAATACAGATGTTTCTGCACGAAGAGTTGCCTGAATATTTGCTTTTGCAATCGTAATTGTTTGTTGCTCTAAAGCCTCATGCATCGCACCAGTGTCTTCTGAACTCATTTTATCTAATTCATCTAAACAAGCTACACCTTTATTAGCCAATACTAAAGCTCCGGCTTCTAAACTCCAACCTTTTAGAAATTCATCTTTAACAACAGAAGCGGTTAAACCAGCGGTGGTAGCGCCCTTACCAGCCACATAGCGAGCTTTAGGTGACAAACTAGAAACATATCTTAAGATTTGAGATTTACCAGAACCTGGATCACCTACCAAAAAAATATGAATATCTCCTCTAGTTCTAGTACCATCTTCTCTTTTTTTTCTAATGCCACCAAATAATTGCAAAACAATAGCCTCTTTGATATTTTCATGACCATAAATAGACGGCGCTATTGAGCGTTTAAGTAAATCATAAATATTTTTTTTCATAGATAGTTCTTTTATCACTTTTTTATCTTTAGGAGAGAGTTTAATTTCTTCAAATTCCTCGTCAACTGTTTCAACATTATTAGCTTCAATTAACAAATCATAAGTAGTACTTTGACCTCCTGACCTCAAAGATACTGCTACTTCTTTTATCACACCTACAACTTTAATTTTATTACCAGGATATCTTCGTTTTTCAAGTTCAGGATCAAGTAAATCTTCTTCTAAAAACACATTGATTCTTTTTGGTTGTTCTCCACCTTCAAGGTTCTCCGGAGATTCTTCTATTATTAATCTTTGAACATCAACCATTTTTTTATCTATTTGTTTAAAATTACTTTTTCGACCACATGAACACCTAGTTGGTCGTTTGAGTTTTTTACCCATTTGCTTTACAACAATTTGCGCACCGCATTTGGGACATTCAAAAGTAGCTAACAAAATTCTTGGTCTTACATCAGATGCTTGCCTAATTAAACCTTCAGTTGAAATTAATTTACTCAAATTTTCACTTCTTATATTTCTAATTTTAAGATAAGCACTTTTAGGCAAATTAAAAAATCTCAGATGAATAGGATATTTTGCTTCAGGAATATCAAATTGTTTAATAGCTTCTTCAGCACTTTCTATTATCTCACTAAATTTTTCAAGTAATTGATCTGATAAAGTAATATCAAATTTAGATAATATAGAAAAATCAATGTTTATACTGTTTTTTCCTTTTCTGATAGCATTTAGTAGGTCTGTATAGTAATATTTTTCTATAAAATCTCTGAATTTGGTAATTATTTCTTCAGAAGCCACTAAGTGCACCTCCAAAAAAATCCTAACAACTTCTAAATTTAAACAATTCTATAAAACAGTAAACAAGTGAGGAATTAACCCTATAACTCCCCACCTTTTTTTAATTGATCTCTCAAAATATAAACAGATTCTATAATCTCTTCTTCACTTTTTGCTCCTGTGATCACAATTTTACCAGTTCCAAATAACAGAAATGTAATATGTGAATTTGGTAATTTGTAAACCAAACCCGGAAACTGTTCAGGTTCGTATTCTGTGTTTTCAAATTTAAATACAATTTCATTTAAATTTAATCTGCCACCTACAGAACCGCTTGCGACCATATTTTGCACTTCAATATCTGGCCGTCCTTTAACTTTCAAACCAATAGCTTCTAGTTTTTTAACTATAGCCCTGATTGCTTTTCTAGCTTCTCTTTTTGATTTTGTTCCTGTGCAAATAATTTTCCCAGAACTAAACAAAAGCGCACTTGCTTTTGGAGAGTCCATTTTTAAAATTAAACCTGGAAATTGCTCAGGATTATACTCAGCTCTTTCTAATTTAGTTGCTAATTTTTCAAGTGGTAAATCTCTGTGAATAGAAGCAGAAACAACAACGTTTTGTGTTTCAGCGTAAACACCTTTTACTTTTTTAAATTTGCTTTTTTTCTTTGTTTTTCTTTTAGTTTTCTGTTTTGTTTTACGAGTTTTTCTTTTTTTAGAAGTTTTTTTCTTTGCCATTCATCCCACGCACCTTTATAA
>WJKY01000062.1 GCA_014728835.1 Candidatus Woesearchaeota archaeon
GGATTAATATACCTATGGACAGGAGAAGGAGCTGGTAAGTCAACATCAGCTTTTGGCACAGCACTTAGAGCAATTGGACACAAAAAGAAAGTTGTAATCATACAATTTCTAAAAGGTAGAAAAGATGTTGGCGAATATAAAGTAGCCGAGCAACTTAAACCATATTATGAAATACATCAATTTGGCAGACCAGAATTTATTGATTTAAAAAATCCAACAGACAAAGATAAAGAACTTGCACAGCGCGGTTTGGAATTTGCAAAAAAGGTTTTAGAACAAAAACCATTTTTACTAATATTAGATGAAATAAATTTGGCAGTGGCGCACAAACTTCTTGAAACAAAAGATATTTTGGAATTATTAAATTCAGCACCAGAAGAAACAACAATTTACCTGACCGGCAGGCACGCACCAAATGAACTATTAGAACGCGCAGATGTTGTAAATGAAATCAAAGTTGTAAAGTTTCCAAAAGATATAAAAACATTAGAGGGAATCCAATATTAAAATTGGAGGTGTAAAATGGTAAAAGTTGACCAGGAAAAATGCATCGGTTGCGGAGCTTGTCTTGCAATTTGCCCTGATATGTTTGAACTAAAAGACGGCAAATCAGTAGTTAAAAATCAGGATGCAAACTGCGATGTTAAACAAGCAATAGAATCTTGCCCAACAAATGCAATTAGTTCTTAAATTTTATTGATCTAAGACCTTTTAGAATTTCTTCTAATTTAGATTTATTAGTTTTGGGTTCATTTGCTTTTGATGGTAACATAAGTACGTTAGGTAATGAATAAGGCATTTGTTCAGATGTTGGTGTTTCAGGCGCAGTAACAGGTGGCTTAATATTAAAATATCTAATCCATTTTCCATTTATTGTTTCCTCAGAATCCCCTTTTTCTTCATAATCTTCACAAAGACTTACGTCACTCTCATACAAATCATCAATATGCGTATTATTGAGATATATCATAATGGGGTCGTGTTTACCAAGACCTTTGCTTATTTCTATTTCTAATATGTTATCGTTTTTATATCTAAAAAATAAATTTAGGTTTGTTTGCGCGTTAAATCTATCAAATATACCTGTTTTTAGAAACTTCATACATCTTACTAGTTCTTTTTCACTATACGTAATATTATTTTCATCCAAAAAAGCTTTATACCTATTAATAGCTTCATATAAAAATTTCTCAACACCTTCAAATTTACCTTTAAATTTAGGATTAAAATACCTTTCTACCATCTGAAAATAATATATAAATATAAGTTAAAAGAATTTGTTTAGTTTATCAAATAATGAAAAGTTATTAGGATATTCGACGAAGTCGATATACGCTTACTTCCGTCTGCGGTTGCGGATAGTGGGCCGGGCAGGGATCGAACCTGCGACCTTCGCCTATCAGAACCGATGGTTCCGATACCTCTAGTGCTATCTTCGCTTTTCAGCTCGATAACACGTTTGGCTAGAGAGCCAACGATTTGTAAGGGCGACGTCATACCACTAGACCACCGGCCCATAAGAAAATTGTCTGATATGGGCTTTTAAATCTTTTGAACTGTTTTTTAAGACATACAAAAGCTTAAAATCGGTACCTTAAAAGAGTAAAATACATTTTAGGTAATGATGTGAGATGATAATAGGAATTGTTACTGCTGCCACAAAAAAACCAGAAAGAAAAAAGGGTTTGGAAGATATTTGTGTGGAAGTAGACAGCAGAGACGATGTTGATTATAAAGTAATTAATCCGCAAAATATTACTTTCTTTACGCCAGATTATATGTACTTGAAAAGACACCGACAAGATAAATTTCCTATAGGTAAACGTGGAAAACCAATTTCAAGAGCTAATGTTAGGAACAAGAAATACGAAAAATTAGTTGAAAAATTTAAAGATGTAGACATTTTGTATATACGAGGATTTAAACCAAAAGAACCTGTTGCAGGGAATTATTCAGCAGAGGTTGAGTTTAGGAGAAAAGCAATAACTTGGCTGGCAAAAGAATTGAAGATACCAATAAGTAATCCTATTCCATCCATAAAATATGCTAATAATAAATCAGAAGTTATAATTGATATATCTCGTTCTGAAGTTGAAATAGAGAGAAAGAAAATAGAAGAAATAATTCCTTATTCTCAGATATTTTGCATGGATGATACACACGAATCTGAAAAAGAAAAATATGAATTGGACAACAGAATTAAAGTCAGACTTCAGGGAGCGCATACTTCACAAGTTCTGAAAACATTGGACGGAGTTCAAGGAGACGGGATTATGCCTATTGAAACAGGTTCCAATTACCGAGCTTTGCTTAGTAATTATTCGCAAAGTAGCCTTATAGTGCAAGACATGATAGAAGATTGTGTTGATTTGCGAGTGCAAATTATCGGAGCCGGAGAAAGTAGAAACGATATTAAAGCATCTTACATTCGTTGGAATCCTAAAGACGGAGATTTTAGAGCACAAAACACAAGTGATATGGAACATTATGACTTAAATGACTTCCAAGCAGAAACATCTTTATTTTTGCACAGGCGTTGTGGCGCAGATCATACTGCGATTGATTATGGTCTTAAACTAAAAACACGGGAAATTTTTCTTTATGAACTAAATGCTGAAAATCCTGGCTGGCAAAATGTGAAAAAAGTTTACAGTCGAGGCCTGCAAAAGGATATGGTTGATTTATTGGCAAGGAAAGTTTTAGATAATCAAAACTAAGCCCCGAGTGGGAGTCGAACCCACGACCTGCGGTTTTCTTTTGCATTGAGATCGTCCGGCTAGGTGTATTCCGCATTAGCGGATTACGCCCAAAGTGCCAGCTGATTTCGCAGCTGTACAAGACCGCCGCTCTACCAGACTGAGCTATCGAGGCAACATTTCGCCGTTGCGACACGAGATGAGTTTCGCTACGCTCAAGCTCATGCGGCTACGCCGATACTTGAAAAGAACTAAAATTTGTTTTTAAAGGTTTCCAAAGCAATTTAGGCTTTTTTAACTGTAATTATTTTGCCACATTTGTCGCATTTGAATTTAAATGTTTTTGTTGAAGTTCTTTTGAATGGCGCTTGTTTTTCTCCTTCATATTTGCAATGTGGGCAGGTATATTCAATATTTGCAATTGGCGTTTCCTCTTTAATTTCTTTTTTTGGTACTTTATATCCGCATTTAGCACAAACAAAATCTCGGGCTCTTGATTTAAATCTGCCAGTTTCTTTGTTATATGGAATTCGAAGATATCCTTCTTCGCATTTAGGACATTCTGGATTAAATATCCAAATTTTTACTTTTCCACCTTTATCTAATTTTTTCCGTTTTAGATATCTTAATTCTTCCACACTTTTTGGTTTTTTCAATACCATCAGCTTTTCCGTCAGCTGGCACCGGTTTTCGCTTCGCTCAAAAGAACGAACTTCGCTACTATTGGCGAAGCTGCTATGCATTCAGCTTTGCTGACATGCATTTGCTCTCATCCGGAGCGCCGGATAGTGCAGGGGACAGGATTCGAACCTGCGAAGGCACTAAGCCACAGGGTCTTAAGCCCTGCCCCTTTGACCACTTGGGTACCCCTGCATAAATGATTTTGCGTTTTTTTGGTTTATAAAAGTGCCCCCAGCGGGA
>WJKY01000082.1 GCA_014728835.1 Candidatus Woesearchaeota archaeon
ATTCAGGCGAGTACTGTGTAGGTGAGTATCAAACCTTCTCGGTCTGCAGGGATGCACAGTGCGACTATGATTCAGGCAATAACATTGAAGCGGCTTCAGCTCAGGGCTGCTCTCCCTACGGCCAGGGTTCGAGCAATCACATCGGTACTTATGGAACATGCTATGACAGCACGCCGGAGGCTTCCGGTGGAACCAGTGGATGCTCCACCGGACATCTGGCAATGGACTGTTCAGACCAGGGCACATCATCGTGTGAATTCGATTTAGACCATACTTATACCAATGACCCAACATACTCTTCCTGCAGCAGCCGTGGCGGCTATGGATGTGACAGCAGCACCGGAGATGTATTCTCTCAAAACGGGATATGCGCAGAAGGCTCATGCGACACATCAGGCCATGTAGCCTACTGCAGCAGCAGCTACTACGACACCTGCAGCGACTGCAGCGACACAGACCCCTGTGACGGGTCACTGACAAACGGTGATTACTCACAGGATGGCATATGCTGCTCGAGCTCTTGCGTGGGCTCATCAAGCAGCGACTGCTGCGATGACGGGGACTGCAGCTCTGACACCTGCGTGAACGGCCAGGAGGATTTCAGGGACTACAGCTGCAGCAGCTACAGCTGCGGCTACTCAGATTATGACAGGGACACCGGCCAGAGCTACTGCGAGAGCTCCTCGGGGGCATGTACTTCGCAGACATGGTCGACCACATACACATGCTGCAACGGAAACGACGCATCTGACAACTGCGACGCTGACACCGACTGCAGCAGCGGTTATGCCTGCCAGTCCACCTGCGTCTGCGTTACTTCATGCACCTCGGATTCCCACTGCGCTTCAGGCTATTACTGCACCGAAGGCGACGGTGACTGCTGTAATTCCAATGCCTACAGCAGCGATGCCACATGGGGCGACGCTGATGATATATGCGGCCCCTGCAGCGACACGGCCGCAGGGGGCAGGAGATGCGATACCTCTTATGCGGGCTCCTCTAGCAGCACTGAAGGCTACTGCACCGAGGGCAGCAATTCCTGCTGCTCGGGGAGCGCTGTGAGCATATCAGATGGCATATGGGGGAATTCTGATGACCGGTGCGAGGGCTGCTCAGGGAATGCGGGAGACCCATGCGATACCAATGCGCTGGCTGACGGCCTTGACACAGACGGCTACTGCACAGACGGCGACAACACATGCTGCTCTGGCATTGCTTCAAGCAGTGATTCAACCTGGGGCGACGCTGATGACGTATGCACCTGCAATGGGTATGGCAATGATGAATGCCAGACGACTTATTCGGGCGGGGGCGGCGAGGACGGCCGATGTACAGACGGTGACAATGACTGCTGCACGAGCGGGGATTGGGCATGGAGCAATGACGCAACCTGGGGCGATGCCGATGATCAGTGCGAATCAACCGAATCCGGCGCCTGCAGCGGCCGTGCCGGGTACAGGTGCGACAGTACTCCTGAATTCGGTCTGGGAACGACAGGATACTGCACAGACGGTGACAATCAATGCTGCTCCGGCGAGGCAGCAAGCAGCGACGTCACGTGGGGCGATGCTGACGACAGATGCGCCTGCGACTCAAGCACGGGCAACTGGAGGTGCCAGAATTCATACCTTCCTGGCGGAAGCACTGATGGATATTGCACCGAAGGCGACGGATCATGCTGTGCTGGCAATGCAGTAGACACAAACAGCGACGGCTGGACCGACGGTGACGAGTACTGCAGGAACTGTGCAGACCCGGGGGACGACGGCGACAACTGCGACAGCAATGCAGGGGACGGCCTTTCCACTACCGGAACCTGCTGCGGAGGCACCTGTGCTGCCGACGGAAGCCTCAGCTATGCAGACCCCTGCTGCTCAACTGATGCCCTCTGCGGTGCAGGGCTCACATGCAGTGCCGGCTCCGATACATGCCTACGCGAGGACGGGCAGGCATGCACTGATGGAGAGGAATGTGATTCCGGCTTCTGCGTGAATGGTGCATGTGCTGCTTCGTGTGACCAGAATGCGGGATACGGCTGCAGCACCGGAGCCACTGCATACACCTCCTCGGGTACATGCTTTGACAGCACTCCGGGGGCAGCGGGAGGAACACACGGCTGTGATGAATCAGGTGCGATGAGGGTAAACTGCGGCGGCTCCTGTGACTCAGTCCCCTTCTCAGGCGATGTCTCCTACAGCACCTGCGACACTTCAAGCGGCGATTCTTGCGATGCGGTCGGCGGCTCTTTCAGCCAGACGGGAACATGTGCATCCGGAGCTTCAAACAACTGCGACACGGGAGGCCATGTCGCGTATGACGGCAGCAGCACATACTATGCCAGCTGCTCTAGCGGCTACGAATGCGATTCCAGCGTGACCGGCGGCGATTATTCGACGAACGGCATGTGCGGCGAGGCTGACGAGGACGGGCTTGCCAATGACTGCCTGACAGGCGCCGCATGCAAGGATTCTGAAGACGGGGATGCCATAATGCAGGGATGCGAGTGCGGAGCTGCAGGAGACTGGGACCCCTACGACTCATCGGTCAGCGGGGGATCATTCACAGCTAACGGCATCTGCGCTGATACAACAGCCGACACCACCGGCCATGCATGCTACGACGGCAGCAACTACCAGGTTGACTGCTCCTCATGCAGCAACGGTGACGGCTGCGATACTACAATAACTGACGGCGACTATTCAAGGAACGGATACTGCTATGGAGGGAGCTGTTTAGCCGATGGCTCAAGAAATCTCGGGGACACCTGCAGCAACGACGCTTCCTGTTCGGGAAGCCTGATATGCTGCTCGGGCTACGATAACCAGTGCCAGGGCACAAGTGGGGCGACCTCAGGGACGTGCAGATACAGCGACGGCACCGCATGCACTGCTGGCACGGACTGCTGCAGCGGCGTCTGCAACGAGGGCACCTGCCTGGGAGCCTCAGGGGCATCGTGCGCTGCCAGCACCTGCGGAGACGACTGCTCTGCCAACTCATCTGCCTACACCTCGTCGAGCCAGCAGATGGACGGCCCGATCAACGATGCCTGCAACCAGGCCATGCCTATGAGCGAATACACAGCCAGCTTCGGCAGCTGCACCAACGCCGGCAGCGGCGACAACCGTGACGCTGACTGCCAGGCGAACTGCGCATCGGGGCTAACATACATAACGTCTACGACGACTTCATACCCCTACCGTTACGGACGATGCATAAACCTTCGCGACTTCGGCGAGACTTGCTGCCAGCCGCAGGGATACGGGAGCGGGGGGAGCAGCGGAGGCGACTGCGCCGCCAATCTCAACTGCACAGGCGTCGGCGGGACATGCCTTTATGTCGACGGGCAGTCATGCAATGACGGAAACGACTGCTACAGCGGCTACTGCGTCGCGGGGTCCTGCGCTTCAGACTGCAGCGGCTCTGCTGGCCAGGGCTGCAGCACTGATGCAAACGCCTGGAACGATGCTGCAAACGGCGGCGTCTGCCTCACTGACGGCACCTGCGACCAGACAGACCCTGTCAGGATGGACTGCGGCGGCTCTGGGACCTCCGCCTGCCAGGTAGGGACAGACTCCGTCTACGGCTCCTGCACCACCGACAGCGGAGATTCCTGTGAC
>WJKY01000063.1 GCA_014728835.1 Candidatus Woesearchaeota archaeon
CTCCAGCACCATAAATAAAAGAAAACAAAACACAAAATGCAAGTACTTTCACATTATTTAACAAAATCTTTGAAAAATATTTACCCATTAGAAATTTGCCCATAACCCCTATGTTAATTTCTCGTATAGTGTTTAATTGAATATAAAATAAATTAGATATCAGATTATCTGGCAAAACAGAAAACCAAAACGTGAATGATAAAGATAAACCTAAAAATAAAAATATGAAAAAATAAAGTAATTTTTCTTTTGTCTCTGAAGAAGTTCCAGTAAATTTAATTTGTTTTTTCCCTCTAAAAAAAGATAATAATAGTTGTTTAATATAATCTCTTGTTCGCTCCTCTTTTTCTTTTTCAAAACCAATAACAGTTAGCATTAAGGGCATACAAGCTAAAGTAGTGAGAAAAACAGCTACAATTGCAGCATGAGAAGGAAATATCCATAAAGCTAGGAAAATAGCAATAGTAGAAAATAAAAATGCAATAGGAAACATGTTCCATGGTTTTTGTTCAGCAAGTTTTACAGGAATTATGTTTTCTAATACCACACCATTTACCTCCTTATCTGGCGAATATTACTCTTTTAATAGCGCCTTTATTATATGAGCATAAGCTGGTCTTGTTACAAAGACTCCTATGCTAACACCAATAATTGTTATAATAGCAAAGCCTTTTAGTAAGCCAGCGCCCATAGCCCAAAGTGGAATCATCGCCACGACTACGGTAAAATAAGCAGCCATGATTATAAAAAACGCTCGTTTTATTCTCTCTTTCCAATCATATATTCTTTGTTTGCTACTTACCTCATCTGTAATAACAATTTGATCATCAACACCTGTTCCAACTGCAGCTAAAATAGCTGCTATTGCTGCTAAATCAAGGTTCCATCTGATAGCTGCAGCAACACCTAATATAATTAAAACCTCTGCAAAACCTGTTAATACAATAGGCAAAGCAATTTTTAGTTTTCTATATCTGACAAATACAACAATACCTACAGCACCGATTGCAGCTATTATAGCCAATAAAGATGATTTTAAAAATTCACGTCCAAGTGTTGGAGAAACAATATCCATCTTTGCAATATTTAATTTGACTGGTAGAGAACCAGTAATTAAAACAGTCTGCAATTTTTTCATATTATCTAATGAATTTTGAAGTGCAGCATCTTTTGTAGAACCAATACCTGGACCTTGTATTACAAAGGATGTTGATTCACTTCCTTTTAGATTAGCTGATATATACAAACTGTCTACAAGCTCATTATCCAGATAAAGATTTAGTTTTTCACTCAAATATCTGCTTCCTTTAACTAATTCAACATCTAAATCTTCAGTAATTTTAGCATGTTTTTTAGCTGCTTCAGGACTAACACCAACTTGAAATTGAAATTGACATTGCCAGCCATCTTGTATCTTGTCGCATGTTCGGACACCAGAACATTCTGCAGAGCGGCAAACTTGCTTGATATCTTTGCCACCAACAAAAACAGTTTCATTAGCAATTTTTGCTTCAAATTTACCTTGTTTTTCTAAAAGATCAACAACTTCTTCTTTTGTTGCGCTAGCAATTTCAATTAAAATATAATCATTACCTTCTAAATCACCAACTTTTCTAACTACAATATCTGATAAACCATATATATTAAGACGTTTTTTAGTTATTGTAATTACATCTTCCATTTGTTGCTGAGAAAGTTTTTCTTCTGGTTTTAGTAATACTCTGACTCCGCCACTTAAATCCAGACCTGTTTGAATATTAGATGAAGCAACTTCATCAACAGTAATTCCTGTATAAGTTAAATTATTTTTTTCTTCAATTAAAAATGAGTAAGAATTATCTTTAGTTCGTATTTTAACTATATCTCCAGTCTGAGCCTCTGAGATAGTTTCTTGATAATCATTAATATCTTTTATTTGTTGATTATTTATACTAACTATTGTTTCTCCTGCAACAACCCCGCTAAGTGATGCACTAGAATTTTCTTCCACGGCAGAAATTTTAACACCTTTTGCACCAAAGTTAGGTCCGATAGCAACTAATGAAAGTAAAATAACTATAATTAAAACCCATACTCTCCATGATTTAAAGATGGATTTAATATTCATCTTTCACACCTTTTTTTTCTAAATACCATCTAAGTATACCTGTATTTTGTATCCATGTGAAAAGCAAATCAAATAACAAACCAATGATTAAAATAGCGGCAATTTGCCGTAAAACAAGCGCAGGTGAAACAATCCAAAGAACAGTAAGCGCAATAATTGTTGTTAGTTCCATAGTCACTCCTGTTTTCATAGCTGAATAAACCCTTTCCATTATTGTTCCCTCTTTTCTTTTCAATAGTTTTGTAGACAACAAAATGTCAGTATCTACAGAATAACCAAGTAACATAAGCAAAGCAGCTACGCCAGCTGTTGATAATTTAAAACCAATTAAATTCATAGTAGCTAAGGTTGCAACCAAATCAGAAACAGCACAAAGTACAATTGCACCGCTTGGAATTGGAACTCTAAAATAATATAAAACAACTAAAGACATAAATAAAAATGCCAAACCAAGAGCTTTAAGTGTAGAGCTCCAAAAAGAACTTCCCAAAGCACTACTCATTTCTTCAACTGTGTATTTTCCAGATACTAATTCAATTCCAGTAACTTCTGAAATCGCAGATTTTACTTCGTCAATATCTTTTTGTTCAAGCTCAAAAGCATAACCTACGCTTCCGCTAGTCCCCATAGCTTGTAATTTACGTACAGAAATATCAACCCCTAATTTATCTTTGAGCTCTCCTTCAATTTGCGAAATATCTAAATCAGCATTAGTTTGGACAGTAATCAAAAGTCCGCCTTTTAGAGTTGTATCTTTAGCAATAAATTCACCAGTTGAAACTTTCCAAAATCCTAGTACGCCTAATGCAATAAATAAGATTACAAAGGAAATAATCATTAAATTTTTGTACTTATCTTCATAAAAAGTCTTTAGACCTTCTAATTTCATGATTTTGCTAAATAACAAGAAGTTTTAAATCTTATGTTTGCTTAAGCAACTAAAATGAACATCAAGTGGAAAGAATTTCCAAGAAAAGCAAAGCGAGGACCACAAGTGATTTTGCCCAAAGACGCAGCAATAATTGCAGCATATACAAGTCTTGAATCTGGTAATAAAGTAGTAGATGCTGGAACAGGTTCTGGCTGGTTGGCAGCTTATTTAGCAAAAATTGTGGCTCCAAAGGGTGAATTAATAACATATGAACACCGCCCTGAATTTGCAAAACTTGCAAAGAAAAACTTCAAAAGATTTGGAATCAAAAATATCAAATTAAAAGAAAAGGACATTTACAAAGGCATTTGTGAAAAAAATTTAGATCTGATAACACTTGATTTGCAAAAACCTTGGAAAGTAATTTCGCACGCAGAAAAAGCACTTAAAGAAAACAGTTATGTAGTTGTTTATTCGCCGCAAATAACACAGGCACTTGAATTTGTAAATGCTTTAGAAGACTCAAAACTAAAGTTTGAAAAAACAATAGAAATTTTAGAACGAAAATGGAAAATTAAAGGTAAGGTTGCTCGTCCAGAACACCGCATGCTAGGACATACAGGGTTCTTAACTTTTGTAAGAAAACTAACCAAGTAATTTTAATATTTTTTCAAATTCATAGAGAGCTTTTTCTTTTTTACCTTTTCCTAAGTAAGATCCTGTTTTTCTAAAAATTTCTAGAACTTTTTGGGAACGTCTCATAGCATTGATAAGTAGTTTCTCTTCTTTTTTCATACCATGATTTTTTGCGCAAATCCGCATTTTTCCAAGAAATAAAGATTCTTTACTAAATACTTTTTCAATTTCCGGTAAGTTAGAATACGCTTCACCGAATTTATCTGTTTTAATAAAATCAATAATTTTTTTAATTAATTTATGAGCATGTTCATCAAAAGTTAAATACCAATCAAATTCTTTTTGCTCTTTTTTGTTTAAACATTGCTTAAATTGTTTATCTTTTCCTAAGAATTTTAGTTCTGAAATTAATTTCATTTTAATTGCTCCCTAATTTTTTTAGCTGTTTTTGGTCCAATTAATTTAACCAGATCAGTAATTTTGGTTGCTTTAAGTATTTTAATATTTTTAATTCCATTTGAATATAATTTTCTAGCTCTAAAGCGGCCAATTCCTTTTAGTTTAACCAAAGAAATAAGTTCTTTTCCAATACCATATTTTACTCTAAATCTAGCTTTGTTAATATCGCTTTTGATATCCTTAAAATCAAGTATTTTTGCAATTTCATGGCTAGCATAAAGAATCCAGTCTGAGTTAACTAATCTTCTGTATAATTCACCTGGTCTGACTCTATATTGCTCTAAAATATATTCTTCTGGTTTTTCATCTATCCAGTCTTGTAACATTAATGCAGTTTTAAAATCATCAAGAAATTGTTGATATTCAATATCCCATTCTTTTGGAATCTTTGTAAGAAAATCATCTTCATATTCAACTAATTTTTCCTGTAACATCTCCCAGTCAGATTTTCTAGAACGCAGAGATCTGACTTCGCCTGTTGAAGAAATTAAATGCAAAAAAGAAAAATCACTAATCTTTTTTTTCATAGCATTTGTTAGAGCCTTAACAATCAAATGTCCGCTTTCAGGATCAATGTAAAGCTCAGAAATTCTTTTGCCAAGCAGAGTTGCATATATTTTATCTTGTTTGGTTTTGATAAATCCATATTGTTTTAATTTACCTAATATTCGCATTATTTTATTTTCAATTTCGTAAAACTGTTCATATTGATGACCATAAAAAGAACTTTCAAAAAAATTAATTAGTGTTTCTGGCGCACGTGCAAATCCACTGGCAACCAAACTTAAAATTGCAGATCTTAATATTGGTTCAACAGCAAGTTTTGAAGTAATTGGCTCTGTTTCTCCGTTTATATATCTTTCATAAATTTCTTGTTTTTGATCCTCTGAATTAGCAATTGAAATTGCTTCACCATATTTTTCCATACCTGGCCTACCTGCGCGCCCAGTCATTTGTTTGTATTCAAGTGTTGGAATATACGTAGAGCCCCACCTTCCAGAATATCTTTTCAAAGAACGCATTATTGCTCTGAATGCAGGTAAATTAACTCCTGCTGCTAACGTAGGAGTGCAACAAATAATTTTAATCACGCCAGACCTGAAATTATTTTCAATTAACATTTTTTGTTTGGACATTAAACCTGCGTGATGAAAGGATACGCCGCCTTTGATACATTTTGCCAAACGCTTGCATTGCCTTGTCGGCCGCGCAAGAACAGAAAGAACTTGTTTTGATAATTCTTCGTGATTTTGAGCTCGCAATCTGCTGATTTTTTCAGCAGTTGCTTCAGCGCTTTTTTTTGATGAGCAAAATATTAGAGCTTGTTTACCACGTTTGATGGTATCTTTTGCTAACATAAGAACAGAATCAGATATATCCCCTGAAATTTTTGAATTTTCCTTATAGCCAAAAAAATCAATTTCATTAGAATGAAAAATACCTTCGTGTAATTCCACAGGCCTCCAATCATCTTCTACTAAATTTGCATCCAACCATTCTGCAAGTTCTTTTGTATTTCCAATTGTTGCAGACAAAGCAATAATCTGCGCATTAGATAATATTTTCCTTAAGAGAGTAATTAAAATTTCAAGTGTTGGTCCTCTGCCAGCATCATTCATTAAGTGAATTTCATCTATTATTATTACTGATATATTATTTATCCAAGAAGCTCCATGTCTAATTAAAGAGTCTAATTTTTCACTTGTTGTAATTATTAAATCATATTTTGAAAGCCATGGATTAGATTGATCTAAGTCACCAATTGAGAGACCTACTTTAATTCCAGGATATTTTTCTTTGAACTCTTTATACTTTTCTAGAGCTAAAGATTTTAAAGGAACAATATAGATGCTTTTTTCCTGAGTTTCTAAAATTGACTTTACAAAAGCAATCTCAGCAACAACTGTTTTTCCAGAACCAGTAGGAGTACAAACCAGAAGATTATCGCCTTCTAATAAACCAGCTCTGATAGCTTTTTCTTGGCAAGGCCTAAGTTTATCTATATCTTGATTTTTTAATCCTAGAAAAAGTTTTTCAGGCAAATAATCTTTTAATTGTTTTAATTGCATATAGTTCAATTAGCCAAAAAACTTTTTTAAAGCTTCTACTATATGTTTTTCTGGCCAACCTGAAATTCTTAAAGCATTCTTGATTTCACGTTTTGAAAAGCCCATACCCTTACTTCTTTGTACATAACTATGTAATCCTGCTATGTGAGGGGAAAGTGGTTTTTCTTTTGGCGGTTTTTGCTTAAAATGATAACCAAGCAATATAATCCATAACACAGCAGATATTGCAAGAACAACTAAAGATATTTGTAATGGTCGCATGTCAATTATGATTTCAGATATTGATTTTCCAGCAACTGTAAACAAAGAAAATCCTGGCGAGGTAACATCAAAATAAGTAAAAGATTCATCTGATCTTACTTCTTTAACTGGTAAACTTTCATTTTTTCTAACAGCAAATAAACTGTTAATATCTATTCTTTTTTCCGCTAGTAAAATATTTGGGACTTTATATCTAATTGTTGTGCTATTGATATTTTTATTAGGGATTGTTGAATAAATATTAGAGCAAGAGAGAATTGTATTATCTGAAACACCAGAAACATCTGAGCAATCCCCAACTGTTTTAACTTTTGATTCAACTGAAACTTTTTCAGGCAAATCAGCACCTTCTTTTAAATTTATCTTTAAACTTTCTAATATTTGGCTTTTTGGAACAACAGCAGTTAATGTGTTTGTTTTTTCATTAAAACTCATACCTGGTTCAAGGTATGTATATGTTTTTTTCTTAACTGTTTCTATTGGCGTATATGGAGCTGTGGTTCCGCTTGTAGATCCACCATTATCATCTTCTGTAGCTTTTTTACATGCTGAAGCACTATTACAATCATTATCATCACAATCTATTTTTCCATCACAATCATCGTCAATATTATTATTACAGTTTTCACTCGCACCCGGATTTACTGCAGAATTACCATCATTACAATCTCTAACGCCACAATAACTAGTAAAATATGGAGAAGGACTATACCCATCTCCATCTGCATCTAGACAAACAAGAGGTAAGTAATCTCCGCCGTTGGTTATATTACTTGTGCTATTATATGGTAAACTAGTATTACCAATTCCGTCATCGTCTGTATCATTTCCCGAATAATCTCCCCAATAATTTCCACCCATACAACTTCCATTAATCAAATTTGAAATACCAGCACAATTATAAGTTATATTCCAGTAATTTGTTCCATCATCAAAAGCATTTATACCTCCAGAACAATTTATATAATTATTATATATCCAATTTACATTAGTTCCAGTTAAATTAATACCAACACAACCAGATCCATTAATTATATTTTTAGTAACATTTGTTTCATTTGAAGAATTTAAGTATATCCCATAATCTGCTGGATTAGTAATTGTATTTCCTAATATTGATGTATGATTTGCATTAATAATTTGTATGCCATCATCAGTTATATTATTGCTTTTAATTATATTATTAATAGCCCATACTTTGATGGCAGCGTAATTAAAGCTTTTATTACCTGTGTTGTATATAGTATTATTTTCAATTCTTTGGCTTTGAGAAGAAACATTAAAACCATTACCAGTATTATTATGTATTGTATTATCAGCAAATGTATTTCCAGGTGGATAACAACCATTACCAATGTGTATAGCGTTTTTGCTTATGTTATATATTTCATTGTTTCTGAATGGAATATCTACTACTGTTTCTAAATACATTCCATGCGTAGCATTATATATTATATTATCAGGTATGGTACCGTTTATAACATCTTTTAAATAAAACCCATAAGTTGAATTATATACAGTAACATTCTCAATAGTAACATTTTTATTTCCTCCCGAAGCACTATCTATTCGAACACCAGAATTATAGCCAACAAAAGTACAATTTCTAATTGTTATATTTTCTTTGCCACTGCTATATACTCCATAACTACCAGCAGCATTAGACCCATATATAATAGTATTAGTTGTTTCACAAGCAAGAGTACCATAACTTTCATTAAATATGATGGCTCCGTCAACAGCGTCGTTATCGTCTAAATTATATGAACCTTCTGCTATACAACGCCCCGCATGGCTCACCTGCATATTTTCTGTTGCAGCAATACAGGGACCCCACGGCCCATATTCGGGCTTTTCAATAGTAGAGGCCCCTGTCATGTTATGTATTCCACCAAATACCACAATCAATATAAGTAATATTCCTACTAAACCCATGCCATAGATTATATTTTTTTCTTCGTCTTTCATATTAGGAATCCGCCTTTAGCAACTGCTTTGCCGCTAAAATCAACTGAGTATTCCATAAG
>WJKY01000079.1 GCA_014728835.1 Candidatus Woesearchaeota archaeon
GGCTTGCTTCATTGTTCGCGTACTTTGCGATCTTTTTCTCCATTCCCTTCAATGAACCGACAAGTTCCTTTCTCTTGTTCTCATTCAGTTCGAGGTCTGCTTCTATCCTTTTGACTTGGTTGTTGAAAGTGTCCTGTATATTAGCCACCTGTTCCTGTGTGCCACCGAACTGATCCATCTGCTCTATTACCTGCCCCATATTATTGAGCACGGAATCCATGTTCTTAAGGTCGCCCATCTCTTTCATGTCAATACCTCTTATGAGGTTTATTATGTTCTCTTCCTGTTGTTCCAACCTGAGTTTTTCTCTCTCTTCGACATCCATCGCTCTTGCAGTCTCTTGTGCTCCTGTTCCTCCTTTAGGAGGCAGTAGACCAAAAAGTCTTTTTTTCCTCACTATTCCTGTTTCCGGAGCCTTGGTTATGGCTTCGCTTGTTGATGCGCCTGTACCTCTTTCAGGCAGTGATTTAATCTCTTGTCCTGGCGGAAGCTGACGAGGCTGTGCTTCTTCCTTCTTTTCTGTCTTTTCTGTAGCCACTGGTTCTGTGGGAGGAATTTTTTCTTCAGGTTTTGGTTCAGGTTTGGGTTCTTCTTTTTTTCCTTCTCCTCTTCCTGGTCCTGGTGGTGCCCCTGGCTCGCCCTTTGATGTATCATATGATGGGGGCTCTTGTCCTGTGCTTGTGCCTAGGCCTGATGTTGATGGAACTTTTGTCCTTCTGAACCTGTTTAAGAGCCCTCCTGCTCCTTTTGCTGCTCCTCCAATCCCTGTGAACAATGCTCTCATCAAGTGATAGAAGAATATTATCACTAACAGCATTCCGAAGAAACTTTTTATCTCAAGAAACCATGTCGGGCCTGCTTTTGATTCGAAAAGCATGATCAATATGCCGAAGAATGATTGGTATATGACAAGCAGCAGTGCATAATACAATGCAGCCAGCATATGATAACCTCTGGGGTGCTCTTCAGGACTTATGAGATTCTTCAATTGCTTATGCAAGAGAAAGAATATGAGCAATACTGCACCTAATGCTATTGCAACGAATGCAAACGCGTATGTCTGTGCTATAGCGGCAATTACCTTACCAGGTGTTGCTATCGATACAATCAACGCCAGTATAAATGCGATAACCCAGCTTATCCTGTTGTTCTTTATGACCCTCTGGGTTAGCATGCCCAATACAGCAAAGAGTAATATTCCTATGAGAAGTTTTGCATGTGTTTCATTGCTCAGGTCTATATCAAACAATGGCCCGAACAATCCAAGAAACATACCCCATATACCTGTCAATGGACCGCCAGAAGATTCTGTTGGACTGGTATCACCGAACCAACCCTGCTGTCCTCCGTAATCTTGCGCTGAGACAGTAGAGCTTAACAAAGATAGAACCAAGATTGTTAAAAGTACTGCTAACACCGTTCTTTTTCGCATCAATACACCTCTATATTCTAAAATTGGTATGCTTTTATTTAAATGTTTCTTTAATATTAGAGGTTCTTGTCTGTCTTGTGGTTGTATTATTTTATTGATTTTGAATCTCTAAATTTGGAGATAAAGCTAACTAATAATAATCATGTTCCTCCTTTCAAAGCCATCCAGCAAGTCGTCACAGTCAATTATTGCCTTCTATGCCTATTAGAATAGGATGGAAGTATATAGAAGCAATTGTGAGGAGTTTCAAAGCATTCTGCAAACGACGAACATGATTATTAAAATATATCACAAGATGCAAAAGTAGCGGCCGAACAAGACTATTAAACCACGCCAATAACTGCACAACTAATGGCCGAAAAGATATTGATCTGATCAAGAAGTATGAAAATAATAGATAAGAAATAAAAAAATAATCAGAACTGCAGGAATTGTGGCACCATTGGCTGCACCAAAGGCCATAGGTATGGTGAAATTGCTATAAGCAATCCTATTATTGCTGCATGCCATAATTTTTCACCGAATGATCCTGCCTTGCCTGCTATCGCTGCAGCGCTCTTTATCTTGATTGTTGCAATTACGCCCAGCAATGCCCTTATGCCTATATCAACCCATAATGTCTCTTCTAATGGATAACCTGCAAGCTTAAATGCAGGGCCTATATTGAAACTTACTGCTATAAGCACAAGCATTATAGGTATTGCGTGCATGCCATGCTTGAACCATCCCATACCTGCTTCATCGCTGTGAACGAATATGAGTTCAAGAAGTCCTAATACGACGCCCATCACGAGCACTGGAAAAATAACCCATTCTGCCATAGTATCATGCCTCTTTTGATGATATTTTGATTATTGGATGTAATCTAGAAGGTAGAGTATATAAAATTTTTGCAGAATTTACCAAAATCATTCGATATTGACTTTGGCCCCAAATGACTGGCCAGGCATGCCTTTCTCGAACAACACTCTCACAGAGCCTTTATTGCCATGCGGAGCAGTTATCTTGCCTTTTATCTGTTTCTTTGCAGGAGACTCCCATATAACAGTCTTCCCTACTAGTTTCTCAGCAGAATCCTTGCTTTCAACGCCGGAAACCTTCAGGA
>WJKY01000064.1 GCA_014728835.1 Candidatus Woesearchaeota archaeon
AAATAAATCTAAGGCTCTATAACAATATCAAACTATACAATCAGATTTAAGATTAGTCAAAAGCCAATTAGAAAATGCAGAAGAAAGATTAACTGAACTTAGTCAAAAATCAACTGATATTGATCTACCAAAAGCTAAAAATCGATATAAAGAATTAATGAAAGAAATCAATAAAACAGCATCTAATGATTCTAAATTAGCTTTGCAATTAGGCGAATTAAAAAAAGATTTGATAAAGAAAAAAGAAAATTTAGCTAAAGCAAAAATTCACGCCAGTTCAGCGCAGGAATTACTGATGCGCGACACAGCAGTTAAAACAATTTTAAACAAAAAGATTTCTGGCGTGCACGGTACTGTTTCTGATTTGGGAAAAGTTGATAATAATTTTTCTATGGCTCTAAAAGTTGCAGCTGGCGGAAGAATGAAAAATATTGTTGTCAAAGATGCAAACACAGCAATCAAATGTTTAAATACTTTGAAAAAACAAAGAAAAGGAATTGCAACGTTCTTACCACTTTCAAAACTTAAAACATTTTCAAAAACAAGAGTTCCGAAGAAAAAAGGTGTGCATGGTTTGGCGTCTGATTTAATTTCATGTGATAAAAAATTTGAAAAATTATTCAGATATATTTTCGGCAATACTTTAGTTGTTGAGGATGTAAAAACTGCAAAATCATTAGGTGTTGGAAAATATCGGATGGTTACTTTAGACGGCGACTTGTTTAATATTTCAGGCGCCATTACAGGTGGTTTTAGACGTCGCAGTGCAGGAATTGGTTTTAAAAATAAAAAATTTGGAGGAGAAATTGACAAATTAGAATCATCAATTTCAAAAATAAATAATGAAATAACTTCTCTAGAAAAACAACGCAGTAAACTTGATGTTAATTTAATTAATTTAAGAAAAGAAAAAATACAACTTGAAAGTAAGATTGAGTTAGTAAAAAATACTGACGGAAAAGACTTGAAAAAAGAATTAGAAAAGAAAATTAAAAGCTTTAAAGAAAAAGAAAAGAAATTACAATCTCAAGTTTCTTCATCTGAAAAAGAAATTAAAAAAATAAAAAATAAACTAGAAAAAATTTCTTCTGAAAGAGATTTGTTGCGTTCACAAGCAAAAGAATTGCGAGCAAAAGTTCAAGCTGGCGAAGGAGAAGAAACACAAGCAAGAAAGCAACTAGCAGTAATAGAGGCTGAATTAGAAAATGCTTTGTTGCCAGAAAAAGAAAATACAACAAGAGTTTTAAAAGAATTAGAAAAAGAAGCATCACAATTTAAAAAACAGATTTTAGATGAGCAAAACAAATACAAAAATTTAGAAAAAGAATTAAAAAATAAAGAAAAAGATGAAAAGAAATCTCAAAATAAATTAAGAGACCTTTATGCTAAGAAAGGAAAATTAAATGAAGATATACGAAAAAAAGAAGATGAACTGCTTTCTGTAAAAGAAAAATTAAACAAAGCAGAACAAGAACAAAATTCTTTAACTGTTTTAAAAGCAGAACTAGAAGGTGAACTTGCTGGATTAAAAGAGGAATTTGAACCTTTTGAAAGTACTATATTACTTGAAAGCGTTAAAACCATTGGCGAAGCAAAAAAGAAAGTAAGATATTTAGAACATAAAGTTTCTGATATGGGAAATGTTAATCTAAAAGCTCTTGAGGCATTTGAAGAAGTTAAAAAAGAATATGAAAATTTAGCTTGGAAGTTATCTAAGCTAAAAACAGAAAAAGAAGACATATTAGAAGTTATTGAAAACATTGAGAAAAAGAAAAAAGATGCTTTTATGAAAACTTATGATGAAATAGCTGATAATTTCAAAGATATTTTTAGGAAAATCGCAACTAAGCACCACGCAGAACTTGCACTTGAAAATGAAGAAGATCCATTTGAAGGCGGAATTAATGTAGATATTAAAGATGAAAAAGGTAAGAAAACTTCTCTTGCTGCGCTTTCAGGCGGTGAAAAAGTTATTGTTGCCTTGGCATTTATTTTTGCAATTCAAGAACATGAACCTTCACCATTTTATTTATTTGATGAGATTGATGCTGCTTTAGATAAAGTTAATTCAGAAAAAGTTGCAAAACTTTTAAATGAATATGGCAAAAAAGCACAAATAATTATAATCAGCCATAATGATGCAGTTATTAGCGAATCAAATACTTTGTATGGTGTAAGCATGAACAATAAAACTGGAGAATCAAACATAGTTAGTTTAAAAATTTAAAATGGCAAAGAAAAAATTCAAATTTACATTCAGCACATCAGAAATAAAACAACTTACAATAGCAGCGCTAGCTATTGCTTTTGCATTTGCAATGATACTTTTTCGCAGGGAAATTTTTACTGCATTTGCAGAAAGACAATTCATACAAATTTTAATTTATATTAGTTTATCTCTGCTTGTAGTTGGTTTAGCATTTATATTACATGAACTTGGTCATAAATTTGTTGCGCAAAAAAAGAATTTATGGGCTGAGTTTCGTATGTGGCCAATGGGTTTGTTATTGGCAATTGTAACTTCTTTATTTGGTTTTGTATTTGCAGCTCCAGGCGCTGTTATGATTTTGCCTGCAAAAAAATCTAAACGCGGTTTTGGATTTGCTCGCGTTCCAATGAAAGATATGGGGCAAATAGGAGCGGCAGGACCAATTGTAAATATTATTTTAGCAGTAATTTTTTCTATTGCAGCTGTTTTATCACAGTTCATAGTTGCGCAAATAAATATCTGGAGAGTTGCAGCGCAGATAAATATTTGGCTAGCAATTTTTAATTTAATTCCATTTGGAATGTTGGACGGCTTTAAGATTTTTAGATGGAACAAATTAATTTGGGGAGGATTAATGGGTTTATCTGCTATTATGTTTATTTTAGTAATATTAATGTAAAATGGCAACAGAAGATCACGAACAAATTCATAAATTAATATTTAAAGAAGATGATATTACTTGGAGATCTTTAATTCATGAATTAGTAAGAGAGGGAAAAATAGACCCATGGGATGTTGATGTTTCTGTTTTAGCAAATGAATATTTGCAGATAATTGGGAAATTAAAAGAATTAAATTTTAGATTATCTGGCAAAGTAATTCTTGCTGCAGCAATTTTACTGAAATTAAAATCAAAAAGACTAGGAATGGAGCAAATAATGTCTGTTGTAAATCCTGAAGAAACAGATGATGCTATGCAGGATGAATTATTAATGCAACAACAAAAACAAGAAAAACATTTTACCAAAGCAAAACTAAAACCAAGAGTTCCTGGTGTAAGAAAAAGAAAAGTTACAGCAGATGAATTAGTTGGTGCTCTAAAAAAAGCTTTGGAGGTTGAAGAAAGACGGAAAAAAAGATTAGCTGACATTGCAGCTGCAAAACCACCGCCACCAAAAAAACCAAAAAAGAAAGTAGACATTTTCAATAAAATCGAGGAAGTGTGGGCGCGATTAAAAGATTATATTGCAAAGCGCAAAGCAAAAGCAATTGAGTTCACACACATTGTTCCAACTAAAAAGAAAAAAGATATTATCTGGACCTTTGTGCCTTTGCTTCACTTGGCAAATGATAACAAAATTGAACTTAAGCAAGAAGATGCATTTGGAAAAATACAAGTTTTAGTAAAGGAAAAGGAATTACATAAAACATTAAATAAGGATATTGCTAAATAGGACTTGAAAATGAACGAAATCAAATCTAAAATTGAGGCAGGGATGCTCGCCCATCCCGAGGGCGTTCTCACTAGCGTTCGAAAAGAACAAATTAGCAAATATGAGTATAATGGATGAGATAAAATCAAAAATCGAGGCAGAGCTGTCACGGTCAGCTCGCACCCGCTTCGCTGCTTTGCAGCTCAGAAGGACACTAAGGGGTAAAAAGTGAACGAAATCAAATCAAAAATCGAGGCAATATTGTTTTGCCTGCCACAAGGAATTGATACGCGAGCATTAGCTAAGAAACTAAACCTCGGCTCTAAAGGCAGAGTAAAAGCTGCAATAAAAGAGCTTCAAGAAGATTATAAGAAAAGAAGCGCAGGATTGGTTATTGTAAAAGAAAGTGGTGCATGGAAGTTCAAAATTCCAGATGAATTCTTAGGTTTAATCAAAGAGGCTGCAGAACCAGAAATGAATACAGCTACTTTACAAACATTAGCATATATAGCATACAGAAGAGGCAGCAGGCAATGTGATGTTGTTCGCGTGCGCTCAAATAAAGCATATGATCACATTAAAGAATTGCTTGCAAAAGGATTTCTAAGCTCTGAAAAATCTGGCTTATCAAAATTTTTAAGACCAACTAAAAAATTCTATGAATATTTTAAATTAAAGCCAGGTGAGAAGCTAAAGATCCCAGAAGATAAAAAAATAAATAATTTTACGGATCAAGCGCATCTATAAGAAGTTCTTCTATTGGTATAACATCTTCATCCCATTGATGCACTAAATACGGCCGTTTCCATTTTAAGATAAGTGCAGGGTCTTTGTTTTGTGCGACATTTATTTTTAGTTCTTGTGGCCGCGCATACCACAATACCTCCATTTCTATTTCTGAAGGTTCTGGGAATACTTTAGAATTTCTAGTTAGAATTTCGTCAAGTGGATTTGTTCCCAGCGCTTTTGTATAAATTTTGTAGCTTTTTTGTTTTGCTTCAGCAGATTTTTTTATAGCTTCGTCAGGTATAAATGGAACACCAGATTCAAAATCAATTTTGTATTTTTTTCCGTCGTGTATATATCTCCAAACTCTATCTTGTAATCTCGCATTACAAAATAAAGGAATGTCTATTTTGCAAAGTCCTTTTAATTCATCACCACTACCGTAACTATATGCTTCGTGTTTTTCTAAGTCTACAGTAACTTCTCTTTGCAAATCAAAAAGTTTCGGCGACAATTCTTTATAATGTCTTGACATTTTAAATCTAAACCATTCATCTACAAGCGTTAGAACAGCATTTTTTTTAGTATCTGATTGAGTCCTTAATGGAGAATAATTATATATTTGTTCAAGCGCCTCTAAGATTTTTCCTTCTTTTGGTTTATTATAATATACTCCACAATCTGTTATTGGCCTAAAATCAACTACTTCTGTTTCCATTTTTTTCACCTCCTGATTAATAAATCACCAAACCGCAATAGCGGCAATAAATCTCTCCAGTTGCATAATCAGGCATTAGTTTTTTACAGTTGCAAGCAGGGCAAGCGTCTATAGTTAACAAAGATGGTTGGTTTTTTTGGGTTTTGATATGAAGTTTCATTTTATTTTACCTCCATAGTACAATAGAGTTGTATTTTACATATAGTTTGTTGACAAAAAAGTGTCAATAGTGTTTGCATTTTATTTTCTTTCCATATGGAAAGAAATTCTTTACCAAAGAAATCATTTTAACCTCTAAAATCCAAAATAAAACAATGCTAAATGCTAAAATAACTAAAAAAATTAATGATTCTGTTTATCAAAAACCTCGCACAATTCAAGAAATTTCACACCTAATTAAAAAAAGCTGGAGAACAGCTAGTAGATATGTTCAACAAATATCAAAAGAACATGGAACAATCTCTGTGCGAACTTTTAGAAAAGGAACGCGTGGCGCACTGAAAATAGCTTACTGGAATAATATTGAACGTATACATTCAACTGAATTTCGAAGACATCTTTTTGAGCAGATACGCTCAGGTAAAAATAAAGCTGACTTTAGCCCATCTGAGATATACCAATATGTTGACGAAAAAAATAAAGCTGCTAAAATTCTTACAGATGAACAATATACTTCAAAAGAAAATTTTGAAGATTATATGAATCTTTTAAGAAGCGCTGAATCTCAGGTTTTGTTTTTCTCTGGTAATTTGACTTGGAGTAATATGGGCCATCATGATATTAAAATCAGATCTATTGTCGAGGAACTTGCTGAGAAAAATATTCCAAGCAAAATTCTTACGCGCGTTGAAATCCCCGGACTTGCGAGCATTAAAAATATACTTGCAATTAATACAAGACTCGGCAAAAAAGGAATAAGAGTAAGACATTGTTTTCAACCTTTGCGTGCAACAATTGTTGATAATAAAGTAGCTGTTTTTAAAGAAACTCAGGACCCAGAAAATTATAAGGGAGATGAACTAAAAGAAAAAATAACAATAATATATTACATATATGATAAAGAGTGGATCGAATGGCTGCAAAAGGTTTTCTGGAATTTATACAGAGTTTCAATATCAGCAAATAAAAGAATTAAAGACATAGAAAAAATAAAAGGATTTACCTCTCTTTCTTAATTTCATCGCTTTTGATCCAAACCCAAAGCACATATACAAAAATGACTGTAATTATAGTCATAATAAAAAATTCTTGTGAAACCATATTTGGTATTGCGCTTGCAGCACCGACGTTTGCAGATGAAGTTTTTCCTGCATTAAAATTAAGAAACATATTAAGATAAAGAATACTAAGCAGTAAACTTGATATTAATAAAACCAAATAATGCGTGGTTTTTAATTTTATCATGCTATTAGTAATATATTTTAATTAATAAATATTTTTATTAATTCTTTTTTTCCTATTGAGTTAATACATAAGTTCAAAAATAAAAACCATCTATAAAATATTAAGCAATGAAAGGTAAAATTAAAAAATTAGAAAAAGAAATTAAAAATCTTTCAAAAGATCTAAAAAATTTTAAGAAAAAATCACTAATAGATATTCAAGATAATTCAAAAGACATAAAAGATTATAAAAAAGATTTCAAAGACTTAAATTCTAATATCACAAAAGAACTTAAGAGCATTAAAAATACATTTAAAAAAATCAAAAACCAGCATAAAAAATTCAATAATAAATTCAGAACACTTTCTTCTACTGACGAGGACCTAAAAGCAGATATCAAAACAACTAAAAACACAGTCAGATACATCAAAAAAACATACAATGCAGAAACATTATCAAAACTTAAAAGTGATTTAGATATACTAACTGATGTTGCAGAAGAACTAGCAAAACACAGCAAATCAAATCTTAAAAAATTCTCTAAAACAGATAAAAAACTTACAAAAATTAAAAAATTTGCATCTGACTCAGTTGAAGCAACAAGGCAAGCAGATCAAAAATCAGCTGAACTTGAAAAATACATGGAAGAGTTAAAAACTTTGGCTGATGAATATTACAATCGAACAGATACAGTAACACACAAATTAAATGTTACTGTAAATTCTTTAGGTGATTTAAAGTCTTTTACTGAACAGATAAATTCCCAAGTGCAATCTGTTCAGAACCGATTGCAATTAATGGATAGATTAAAAGAAGAAGTAGATATGCAAAGAGCAATGCTTTCTGATATTAAAAAGCGCCTAGATTATATTGACAAGGTTTGCGCAAAAACAGTTGTTCTAGAATAATGGAATGCAATATTCAGGAAAATAAAGCAGATTGTCCATGTACTTATCCAGGTTGTCCTAGAAAAGGCAAGTGCTGCGAATGTCTAAAACATCATTTAGAAAATGATGAATTACCAGCTTGTTGTTTCCCATCTGAAATAGAAAAAACATATGACAGATCAATAGACCGGTTTGTTAAATGGAAAACAACAGGAAAATAAAACGATACTTTTAAATATCATTTGATATTATATAATATCATATGAAAAGAAAAAATATCAATACAAAAGAAAAAATAAAAAATTATTTTTTAATTAATCCAACTACAAAATTAAGAGTTAGACAAATTGAAAGAGCTCTTAAACTTTCATTGCCGTCTGTAATAAGATACTGTAAAGAATTAAAAAAACAAGGAATTTTGAAAACAATAAAAATAGGAAATGTTGTTTTTTATCTCGCAGATAGAGCAAATGAAAATTTTTTATTGGAAAAAAAATTATTTAATATCAAACAACTTTACAAATGCGGCATACTTAATTATTTGAAAAAACAATTCCATAATCCAGTTATAATTGTTTTTGGTTCTTATGCTAAAAGCGAAGATGTAGAAGATAGTGATATAGATTTGTATGTAGAGACATCTTCTAATAAAACAATTGATATTAAAGATTTTGAAAATCTTTTAAAAAGAAAAATCCAAATTTTTAGATATAAAAACATAAAAAAAGTTTCAAATCCTTATTTAGCAAATAATATTATTAATGGCATTGTTTTAAATGGATTTTTGGAGGTATTTAAATGAAAGAAGCTTCATGGAATGATTGTTTAGAAAATAATAAAGCAATAAAAATTTCTCCTGATAAAGAAAGAGCAGACTCTCTTATAGAAACTGCAGAAGAGAGGATAAATTTGGTAAAAGAAATTAATGAGAAAAACTGTAATTATGTTTTTGAAGATTATTACACTTCTGTTCTTGAATTACTACAAGCAATTGTCATATTAAAAGGCTATAAAATTATCAATCACATTTGTTTAGGTTATTATTTAAAAGATATTTTGAAAAGAGAATATCTTTATTTGATTTTTAATGATTTAAGATATAAAAGAAATTCTTTAACATATTATGGAAATAGAATGGAATTTGAAATAGCCAAACAATCAATTAAAAAATGTAAAAATGTAATAAAAGAGTTAAAAAAATTAATTAAACACTAAGCTTCTGGTTCTGTTAATTCTGAATCTACGTGGTCAATTTTATCTTTTGCTTCTGCTAATAACGCATGCCAGCCAGAAATAATTTCAGCTTCTCGGTCTTTGATAGAAGAAATCTTATCAAGTGTTCTTTGTAAGTCCATGAGTTTATGCTGCATACTATCAAGTGTTTTAACAACATCTCTGTACTTATCAATGCGCACAAATACTTTTGCTTTTCCAGGTTTTGGTATTGTTTTAAGTTTGTGCATAGGTTTTGGTTTAGTTAAAGGTTTAATTGATTTAAATCCAGTAGGTTTTGGAATACCTGGTGCATGTGCAGGTGGAAAAGATTCTTTTTTTGAAGGTTTTTTAGTTTCTGGTGGCTTTGGCATATCTGGCACTTCTGGTAAAGGTGGTAATGG
>WJKY01000065.1 GCA_014728835.1 Candidatus Woesearchaeota archaeon
ATAATATTAACAGTTAAGTACCATCTAAACGCCATCTTTTTTTACCTCACAAGATTTGCAGACCTTTGCTGATTTATGGTGCGCAAATTCAGGTCCGCATGGGTTCGAAGCCATTGTTACGCGACAATCATCAGATAATTGCTTAAGTGTTGTTTCAATAAACTGTCGCAGATTTTTACTGCTCTTATCAGAACAAACAAGCATCCAATTATATTGACCAGTAACTTCAAAGCAATGTTGTATTTGCGGGCTTTGATTTAATAATTTTTTAAACTTAATAGATTTATTTTTTGGAACCTGTAATTCAACAATAAGGGTTTGATAATTTAATTTTTCCAAATTTACAGAAACACCAACATGCAACAAACCATTTTGTAAAAGTTTTTCAATTCTGTTAGCAATTGCAACTCTGGAAAGCTCCATTCCGCTTGAAAGGTTTGTTAATGACAACCTTCCATTCTCACTTAACCTCTCTATGATTTTAATATCAATATCATCAATCATGTTTTATATAAAATTGAACAAATATAAAAATTTATGGTTTTACTCTTGCAAAGTGAAATCACAACTTAAGTATAGAAACCTTTTTATATAACAAACTTTCAAAATGAAAGTAGACTGAAACAAAAAATTACAAATTAAAAGGTGAGATTATGAGTCGAAAAAAAATAAGGAGGCTAACGAAGAGATTTTCTAAAGTATTTGATTTATCAAAAAAAGGTGAAGCAGACGAATACAGAGCTTTATTGGATTATATAACTAAGAAAAACATTGATATACCAATTGCAGGCAAAGGAAAACTAAGATTTGTTGATGTTAGCCTAAGACATGTTAAAAAATTCGATGACGAATTAAAACTCTCATTTAAACCAGCCGAACAAATGGCTGCATAATTTGTGCTATTGCTGATGCGTGAGGTGATAGCAATAAACCACTAACATTCTTTGTTAGGTGGAGTTGCCGGGGAACAGACTTATTCTTAAGTCCAGTGGCCATATATTACCTCCTATCTCCTTAGGTGCTTACCTTGGCTCCTCCACTTTCTCACACCTAATCTGCTGCTGCGGATGAGAGCTTCTGTATTAGGAAATCGAATACATATTAGCGTTTAGATAATCTTTTATTTCTTAGTATTGTTAGTAAATTATGACACTAGAAACTAAAATAAAAGATGAAATAGAGAGAGTGTATTTCCTTTGGAGGGAATTCACAAAAGGCGACTTAAAAACTGTTGGAATAGAAAATTTATTTGTTTTATCCTTAAGTTTAACTGAACCTTCCAAAATTGAAAGATATATAGATCTAAAATCAAGTTTTATTTCTTTTGAAAAATACTGCGAATTAAACAAACTTACAAAAGAAAATGAAAGACGTTTAAAAAGAGTTGCTAAACGCAGTAATGAGCCAACTTATCTTCGTGCTTATTCTATATTAAAAATAATTGAGTTGTTGGGTGGAAGCGACCCAAAAACATGGATTACTAGAAAACAAATAGAAGTAGTAGGACATATTAGTCAAAGATCTGTAGGTGATGTATGCGAATTTATGAACTCAAATAAGTATTTACAGAAAAAACAAGATCCTAAATATGCACCTACTAGTGGAAGCATATCTTATAATTTAACTAAGACCGGCAAAGCTGATATTAATAACATTGATGAATATCGCAGGAAAACCGACAAAGAAGTTTGGAATGAATATATTAGTTTTATTGATAGGAGACGTGAAGCACTAAAGAGAGCAGGACACGTAAAAAAGGTGGAACTTGAAACTCGGATAAAAGATACAGATAGAATATTATATGAAACAATTTTGTATTCTGGAATAAGTAAAGAGCCTTCTAGACAAATAATTGATAAAATTGATAATAGAATTTTAACAGCAATCGAACAAAAGTAGCAAAACCTTTATAAAGTGCGTTTTTAATTGATTTTTATCCCCTGCAGACTTCTGAAAAGCCTATTAGAACTTAAAAACCTTTAAAAACCGCCAACATCGAGTTTAAACAATGGGAAAAATCAAAAGAAAGACACAATCTGAAACTGATAGTTTCAGCTGTGCCAAGTTTGCAAGCAAACTTTGGGACCAAGAAGAGGATAAATAACAATGGGTAAGATAAAGCGTAAGAGACCTAGACGTGGCTCATTGCAATATTGGCCTAGAAAGAGAGCTAAACGGATTTATCCGCGAATCCGAAACTGGCCTCATAAAAAAGATACAAAACTTCTTGGCTTTGCTGGCTATAAAGCTGGCATGACTTCTGTTATTTTTGTTGACAACCGCCCTAAATCATCTACAAAAGGTGAAGAGATTAAAAAACCAGTCACAATCATTGAAGTTCCTCCATTAAAAGCAATTGCAATTAAACTTTATGGTAAATCTTACAATGGCCTAAAAATCTTAGGAGAAGTTTGGGCTGAAAAACTTGATAAGGAGATTGCAAGAAAATTAACACTTCCTAAGAAAAGAAAAACAACACTTGCAAACCTAAAAGAGAAACTTTCAGACGCAGAAGAAATTAGAGTGCTTGCGTGCACGCAACCAAAATTAACTGGCTTTGGAAAGAAAAAACCAGAAATTATGGAATTTGCAATTGGTGGCGAAGATGTAAAAGCTCAATTTGAATATGCGTCTTCAATTTTAAGCAAAGAGATTTTAGTTTCTGATGTTTTCAAAGAAGGCGAATTACTTGATATTCATGCAATTACTATTGGAAAAGGTTTCCAAGGCGTAATCAAAAGATTTGGGATTAGGTTACAAAGTCACAAAGCAGAAAAAGGTAGAAGAAAACTTGCAACTTTAGGACCATGGACACCAAAACATGTTCCTTGGTGGACACCGCAAGCAGAACAAATGGGTTTTAGAACGCGAACAGAATATAATAAACAACTTCTGAAAATTGGCAAATCAAAAGAAACTCCAATCACTCCTAAAAGTGGTTTATCACATTACGGCAAAGTAAAAAGTCAATATGTTTTAGTTGCTGGTTCTGTTCCAGGTCCAAAGAAAAGATTAATCAGATTCACACATGCAATGAGACCAAAAAAAGGCGCACATACCCAACCACCTGAAATAACTCATATTAGTTTAGGAGCACAAAACTAATGAAAGCAGAAATTTACTCAGTCGAAGGAAAGAAAACAGGAACAATAGAGCTACCTAGCCAGTTTAATCATCCAGTCAGAATAGACTTAATCAAACGCGCTGTTTTTGCAATTCATTCTCATAATTATCAGCCATATGGCGCAGATCCAAAAGCAGGAACAAGACAAGGTAAGGCAACACCAAAACGCAGACATAAATTTGGAACAACATATGGTTATGGAATTTCAAGAGTTAAAAGAAAACGAACTTGGAGACGCGGGTCAAGATTTGGTTGGACTGCTGCATTTGTTGCATCAGCAGTTAAAGGTAGGAAAGCATTTCCACCAAAATCTGAAAAAGTTATCAGAGAAAAAATAAATAAAAAAGAAAGAAGAAAAGCAATTTGTTCTGCAATTTCAGGCGTAAACAGTTTAGTGGTTGAAGATAAATTTGAAGATTATAAAAAATTAAAACAAGTTGCAACTGTTTTAAATAAAATTGGCTTAAAAAAAGATTTGGAGAGACCAAAACAAAAGAAAGTTCGCGCAGGAAGAGGAACAACACGTGGAAGAAAATACAAGAGAAAAAAAGGTTTGCTAATAGTTGCATCAAAAAAATGTCCTTTATTAAAATCAGCAGCAAACTTACCTGGTGTTGATATTACTGAAGTTAAAAACCTGAATGCAAAATTACTTGCACCAGGCGCACAACCAGGAAGAAAAACAATTTGGACAAAAGCTGCTATTGAAAAATTAGCTAAGGAGAATTTATTCAAATGAAAGATCCATATAATGTATTACAATATCCATTAAGCACAGAAAAAGCAGTTAGACAAATGGAAGCAGAAAACTGTCTCATATTCGTAGTTGATAATAATTCAACTAAACAAGCAATCAAATGGGCTGTTGAAAAAGCATTTGATGCAAAAGTAAGAAAAGTAAACACAATGATTGATAGATTAGGTAGAAAAAAGGCATACATTAAACTAAAGCCAGAAACACCTGCTATCGAGATAACAACAGCATTGGGATTAGTATAAACATGGGAACACCATTAATACATCAAAGACGAGGAAAAGGAACCCCTACGTATAGGGCGCCTAGCCATCGCTATCATGGAAAAGTAAAATATGCTCAAATTACTGGCAAAGCAATGCGCGGCGAAGTAATAGATATAGTTAACTCAATCGGACATAGCGCACCTTTGATGGAAATCAAATATGAAAATGGAAACAAAGCTTTGCTTCCAGCTCCGTTAGGAATTAAAATAGGAGATGAAATTTGGATTGGCGACGGCGCCAAACCAACAAAAGGAAGTACAATTAAACTAAATGATATTCCAACCGGAACCTTTATTTTTAATATAGAGAAAAGACCATTTGACGGCGGACAATTAGTAAGAACTTCTGGCGGCGCAGCACAGGTAATTGGA
>WJKY01000066.1 GCA_014728835.1 Candidatus Woesearchaeota archaeon
AGTAGGTTCAGATAGAATAGCTTTCAATGAAAATTATTTGGAGGAAATATCTGAAGCAATTACAAAAGTAGATATAAAATCATTAATCTCACAAAATGCAATTAAAATTTTGCCTGCAAAAGGCGTATCACGTCATAGAGCTAGAAAAAGACATATACAGCGTAAAAAAGGAAGGCGACGTGGTAGTGGAACAAGAAAAGGAACTGCAAAAGCAAGAACTCCTAAAAAAAGAAAATGGATTAATATTATCCGCGCACAAAGACAGCTTTTGAAATATTTGCGCGAAAAGAAACAAATCACTCCGCAAACATTTAGACAAATTTACAAAAAAGCAAAGGGCGGAGAATTCAGAAGCAAAGCCCACATGAAACTTTACTTAGAGCGAAATAACTTGCTAAAGGAGAAAACTAAAAAGTAAAATGGCAACAGGACCACGACAAAACAAAATTGAAACAATTTTGCTAGCCTTAGGCCTTGAGGTGATGTATGGCTAAAGGCCCAAGATACTCAGTCAAATTCAGAAGAAGACGCAAAGGTAAAACAAATTATACTAAACGAAAAAAGCTTTTGGCAAAAGGAAGTCCGCGTTTAGTAATTCGCAAGTCAAACAAATTAATAACTACCCACATAACAACTTATGATAAAAAAGGTGACAAAACATCTGTATTCATTCGTTCAGACCAGTTAAAAAAACTAGGATGGAAACACAGTTGTAAAAATTTACCAGCTGCATATTTAACTGGGTTATTAATTGCAACAAAAGCTTTGAAAGCAAATATAACCGAAGCAATTGCAGATTTAGGTTTATATGATATGGTAAAAGGTTCAAAACTATTTTCAGCTCTAAAAGGGGCTGTGGATGGCGGATTAAAAATACCTCATGATTCTAAAATGTTTCCTTCAGAGGAATGCATAACTGGTAAACATATTTCAGATGAAATAGCTAAAGATTTTGAAGAAATAAAAAATAAGGTGATGAAATAATAATGGCAGAACAAAAAAAACTCAAGGCAAAAGAAAAAGGTGTTTTACCTATAAAAGGTCAAAAAAAACAGAAACAAACAAAAAAAGAAACAGTTAGTGCCAAAACTCGAAAGAAAACTAAACCAGAAGAAGTTTGGAAACCAAAAACAAAGCTAGGTAAAAAAGTAAAATCAAAAGAAATTACTGATGTTAAACAAATATTTGATAATGATTTAAAGATTAAGGAAGATAAAATAGTTGATGTGTTATTACCTGATATTTCTTCAGATTATATATTAGTTGGACAAGCCAGAGGTAAGTTTGGTGGCGGACAACGAAGAATTATGCGCCAAACACAGAAAAAAACCAAAGCAGGCAGTAAACTTTTATTCACAACTCTGGCGGTTGTAGGAAATAGAAACGGATATGTTGGTGTCGGAAGAGGCACAGGAAAGGAAACAGTTCCTGCCAGAGAAAAAGCAGTAAGAAAGGCAAAGTTAAATCTGATTCAAATAGGAAGAGGTTGCGGTTCATGGAAATGTACTTGCGGAGAACCTCATTCATTGCCATTTAAAATAAGTGGCCGCTCAGGTTCTGTTAGAATCACTTTAAAACCAGCACCAAAAGGAACAGGTTTAGTTGTACCTGAAGAAATTAAAAAAATTTTGAAACTTGCTGGTTATCAAGATGTATGGTCAAAAGCTACAGGACAAACAAGGCAGAGAATTAATTTAGTTGATGCAACAATTAAGGCCTTGGAAAAAACTGTAACAGCTAAAATACGGAAAAAAGATTCCAAAAAAATAGTTTATGGAGCAAAATAATGACTGATAAACAAATAATAGGCGTAGTTAGAGTACGAGGAAAAGTAAACCTAAATCCAAGAATCAAAACTGCGCTAAAGTCTTTAAAACTTTACAAGAAAAATTGCTGCGTAATTGTTCCAAATAAACAAAGCTATTTAGGTGCAATAAAAAAAGTTAAAGATTTTACAACCTTTGGAGAAATAGATAAAACTACTTTTACTAAACTTTTGCAAAAGCGCGGCAGATTAGCTGGCAACAAAGCTTTGACTGATGATTATATGAAGAAAAAACTTAATATAGACATTAAAACTTTTGTTGATGATTTTTTTGCTTTTAAACGTTCATTAAAGGATATCCCTGGTTTCAAACTTTTCTTCAGACTTACGCCACCTAAGGGCGGATTTGAAAGAAAAGGAATCAAAAAATCATATGCAGTTGGCGGTGCTTTAGGCTACCGCGGCAAAGATATTAACAAATTAGTTGCGAGGATGATTTAATGGTAGTTAGAAGAAGAAAACTAAGCAGAAGAAAAAGAGGAAGCCGCACACATGGCTGGGGAGAAGGTAAAAAGCACAGAGGCGCTGGCAGCCGCGGCGGTAGAGGTAGAGCAGGTACTGGAAAGCGCGGCGCGCAAAAACTTACAAAATACTTATCAAAAAAACAAAAAACAATTGGAAAAGTAGGTTTTAGACAAAGAAAACCTAAAACTAAAAAACTAAATCCAATTAATTTAAGAGATATTGAACAAAAACTTGACAAATGGTTGGCAAACAAACAAATCACTAAAAAAGGAGATGTTTTTGTTGTTGACCTAAAAAAACTTGGTTATACAAAAGTTTTATCACAAGGAAAAATCACTAAAAAAATTAAATTAATTTGCAATAAAGCTTCAAAAGCTGCCAAAGAAAAAGTTAAAGCAGCTGGCGGCGAAATAACAAATAAATAATCGCGAGATCATAAAATGGACTTAGGAAAAATACTACAATTTTTGCCAGAGGTCAAGAAACCTTTAGCAAAAAGACTTGCTTTTAACAAAAAATTAATATGGACAGGTATAATTTTAGTAGTGTTTTTCGTTTTATCTTATATTCCGCTTTTCGGACTTGGACAAAATGCATTGGATCAGTTCCAGCATTTGTCTATTATATTGGGAGCTAAGTTTGGCTCAATCATATCTTTAGGTATCGGACCTATTGTTACTGGTAGTATTATACTTCAGCTTTTGAGTGGAACTGGAATACTTGGAATTGATACAACTACGCAAGAAGGAAGAATTAGATTTCAGGCTCTGCAAAAGATATTTACAATCTTTTTCATAGTTTTCGAAGCAATTGTTTATGTTGTGATGGGTGGTTTAGCACCGTCACCACAGTTAATGGGCACATCAATATTTTATATTTTAGAAATAATGTTAATTATTCAACTTATTATTGGCGGTTATTTAATTGTTTTAATGAGTGAAGTAGTTGATAAGTGGGGTTTTGGATCAGGAGTAGGATTGTTTATTGTTGCTGGAGTTGCAAGGCAAATTATGGTTAGAGCACTTAATCCACTGCCGTCGCCAACAAACCCGGAAATCCCTGTTGGTAGAATACCTTATCTCATCAAAGCATTAGGAATGGGAGACCCCACAGGTGCGTTAATTGCAGCTGCAGCTATCATATCTACTATAGTTGTTTTTGTAATTGTAGTTTATGGGCAGGCAATGAAAGTAGAAATACCACTTTCATTTGGAAGGATGCGAGGGCATGGAATTCGTTGGCCACTTAGATTTATTTACACATCTAATATCCCAGTTATTTTAATTGCAGCTTTGATGGCTAATATTAATCTTTGGGCGCGTTTACTTCAGAATTGGGGACACCCTATTTTAGGAACCTTTTCTGGAAATATACCAGCATCAGGTTTTGTTAAATGGATACACTCACCAAATGTAATTAATTCAATTATTACTGGAACAGCTAATTGGACCATGGCTGGTCAAGCAATTATTTATAGTCTATTTATGATAGGCGGCGCAATATTATTCTCTGTGCTTTGGGTTAAAACCGCAAACATGGATGCAGGTTCGCAAGCAAAACAAATTTTATCATCTGGCTTGCAAGTTCCTGGATTTAGAAGAGACCCAAGAGTATTGAAAAGTATATTAAATAGATACATACCTGCTTTAACAATAATGGGCGGAGCATTTGTTGGTTTCCTAGCAGCATTTGCTGATTTAGGCGGAGCTCTTTCAAGAGGAACAGGAATATTATTAGCAGTTATGATTGTTTATCGTATGTATGAAGAAATTGCAAAGCAGCACGCATTTGATATGCATCCTGCTTTAAGAAAATTTATTGCGGAGGACTGATAAAAAATGACCCCAGACCCTATGTTATTTGGATTGCCTGCATGGGCTTTTATTTTAATGATATCTGCAGTGCTATCTTTAGTTGTAACTTTAGTATATAAATTTGCAACAGACCAAGCAGTTATGAAAGAACTAAAAGAACAAATCAAAAAATATCAGCAACAAATGAAGGAACACAAAGATAACTTACAAAAGATGAATGAGATTCAGAAAAAATCTATGAAATTGAACATGAAATTGATGAAACAAAACTTCAAACCAATGCTGATTACTATGGTTCCTTTTATAATTATATTTTGGTGGTTAAGAGGAATTTATGAGGGAGTTGTTGTAATACCACTTTCATTTCACTTTCCATTAAGTGGTCTTGAAACTGGTTTAGGTTGGATTGGATTTTATATCATATGTTCAATGATATTTACAACAGTGTTCAGAAAAGCTTTAAAAGTAGTATAAAAGCTGACATGTATAAAACTACGCTAAATTCCTTTGGAATTTAGCTGGGTTTTTACTCGTTAAAAACTCGTAAAAATGCCAAGAAGAAAATCAAAAAAAGGCCCTAACAAAAGCAAAGCTTTTGTGGGTCCACAGGAACAGTTATAATGCCAAGAAGAAAATCAAAAAAAGGAACAACAAAAATTCAAACAAGCGGAAGACCTAGACATAAGTCTAGCTCTATGAAGAAAATTCGTCGTAGAACACCTAGTGGCAAAACAAAAATAGTTTACAAGCACAAAAAACCAGGCAAACATAAATGCGCTGTATGTGGCGCATTACTTCATGGCAAACCACGGGGAAGACCTGTTGAAATAAAAAGACTAAACAAATCAAAACGAAAACCAGAGCGTCCATTTGGAGGCAAACTTTGCTCTAAATGCTCAAGAAAAATCCAAAGCTTGCGCGCAAAACTAAAACACGGAGTAATTAAAGAGGAAGATATTCCTCTTTCATTAATGAAATATGTCAAGTAAGTATTCACAGCTAGAAGGAATAGTAGATGGAATTAATGAGTATAGTGTAGTTTTATTAGTTGAATATCCTAACAAATCAACTGTAAAACAAAGAATAGAAATAAACATTTCAGAAGATTATGAAGTAGAAGAAAGAGTTACAGATTCTATAAAAAAAGAAGACATTATTTTATTAAAAAGAAGAATGATTACAAAACGCAAGTATCCAAATATTATGCATCCAGAGGATGAAATAAAAGTTGATGTATATTTGGAACAGAGAAACGGAAATATAAAGCAATATACTTCTCTTGGCGAAACAATTATGAATGTTGGTGATTTTTATGGTAGTTGAAATAGGAAGATTATGTGTTAAATTAGTAGGAAGAGATGCTGGCAAAGAGTGCCTAATAATTGATATTCTTGACAAAAACAAAACCTTTGTAATGATAGATGGAAACACTCGTCGCAGAAAATGTAATGTGAATCATTTAGAGATTTTACCGCAAAAAGCAGACATCAAAAAAGGCGCATCACACGAAGATGTTGTAAAAGCTTTGGAAAAACTTGGAGTTAAAATTATTCCAAAAGCACCTCCACGCAAAAAGAAAACACAATCAAAAACAAAAATTTCTACTGCACCAAAGAAAAAACCAGCTAAGAAAAAATCTAAAACTAAAAAGAAAGTAGGAAAACCTAAAAAGAAGTAATTTCTTTATCTTTTTATGCTACCCTTTGAAAAAGAAAAAATTGAAATTATTTTTAAGAAACCAAAATCCAAATTAGCTAAAAAACTTAAGGCGCGTAATGCAGAAGAGCTTTTGAATTTTGGAATTATTAACGCAGATAAACCAGCTGATATTCGATGCACTGCTTTTCTAAATAAAATTAAAAAAGCATTAGGTAAAGATTGCGGATGGGCCGGTACATTAGATCCAATGGTAACTGGCGTTTTACCAATTGGCATTGGAAAAGCCACCCGCATTTTATCAGTATTATCAAAAGCTGGTAAAGTTTATCACGGAACAATGCACTTACATAAAGATGTCGACCAAAAAGACCTGCAAAAAGCATTCAAAAAGTTTACAGGCGTAATTGAGCAATTACCTCCAAGAGTCTCAGCTGTAAAACGCGAACCAAGGAAAAGAGAAATTTATCAGCTTAAATTAATAAAATTCAAAGACAAATATGCTGATTTTGAAGTTAGTTGCGAAGCAGGAACATATATTAGAAAACTTTGTTATGATATTGGCGAATATCTTGGAACTGGCGCACATATGACTGAACTTCGTCGCATACAAAGCGGACCTTTGAAAGTAAAAGATTCAGTTTCACTTAAAATTATTAAAGCAAATTACAAACGATATTTGAAAACCCGGCAAGATACTTATATTAAAAAAATTATTTTGCCACCTGAAAAAGCAGTAATTCATTTACCTGCTGTCTGGATAGAAGATGCAGTTAAAGAGCCATTTAGTCATGGTTCACCAGTTTTTGCACCTGGAATAATTGCATTTACATCAAATCTTAAAAAAGATTTAGTTGCAGCTATTTTTGACCAGCAAAGAAATTTACTTGGTTTAGGCATAGCAAAAACAGACGCAGAAAAACTTAAAACTGCGCAAAAAGGATTAGCTATCAAAACAGATGTGGTATTAATAAAATAAAATGTTTCCTTTAGCTCATACATATGTTGCAGAAAAATATTTTGGTGAACTTAATAAAAATATAAGATTAGGTTCAATTGCTCCTGATATTTTAGCAGCATTACCTAATTTTTCATTTCCAGAAACACATGAAACAAAATTTAAAAATTTCAATTCCGAGTCTTTTGAAAAAGCATGGAATTTACACAATAAATTTGATGAATTTTTTCATACACCTAAATATTGTTATAATCTAATACCTAAAACTATTAAGAAAGATTTTGGAAAAAATTTAGGGCATTTATATATTGAGAGTGCATATGATCTTTTGTTATATAATGATGGTATTTATTATTCATTTCCAAAAATGACAAAGAAAATGAAAACAAATCTAGAAAAATATTTTGGTAAAAACCTTGTATTAGAAAAAACTACAGAATATTTTGAACATTGGACTGAGAAAACATATCCAAAATTTTTAACACGTAATATGTGGTTTTTTGCTACAAGACAAAAACATATTCTGACATATGACCAAATTAATGAAAACATAAAACTTTGCACAGACAATATACAAAATAAATTAGGTGATTATAAATTAGTATTTAAAGAATTTTTAAAAAAAGATAAACTTTAAAAATTGTTACCATTATTCGATGCATATGAAAAAAACTACAAAAATAAAGAGAAGTCTCAAGAGTATTATAAAGAAAATTGTTAACAGTGAAAATCTAAAACAATCAGCTCTTAATACCTTAGGCTCTTATGGGGCTGGTTTTGCTGTTAAAAAAGCAATACGTGAAATATATCATTTAAAAGACTCATTTAATTTGCTCGAACATTTTTGTCTTGGTGTTCCAATAGGAACTTATTTTTCTAAAAAATTTGGCGGATGGAAAGGTGCAGGAGCAGGACTCGGACTTACAACATTAGTTAATGTTATTTGGGAGGGTTATGAAATATGGTCTTCTTCGCGTGGCGTGTTGCAGGCAGATACAGATTTTGAGAGATACGTAGATGTTGCTTTTGTTTATGGCGGGACTTTAGCTGGTACACTTCTCGAGAAATTAAAGCAACCATATTACTCTGAAAAACCTTAAAAAACTTTTAATCTAATTTAAAGCATGGCAAAACAAGAACTTTCCAAAAAACTCCTAAAAATAATTTGTTGCCCTATGGATAAAGCAGACTTAAAATA
>WJKY01000067.1 GCA_014728835.1 Candidatus Woesearchaeota archaeon
AGTTTATATTGCACATATACTTTTCCAGGAAATAAAGATTGGAGCGAAGATGGTAAATTAACATCTGAAGATGAAATTCCTTGCTACAGTAATAAAATAGCATCTTATTGTTCAACAACTGTTGGAGGCGAAAAAATAACTCAAGATGATTGCTAAATCTAAAAAAGGTTTAGGCATGGTATCAATTATTTTTATTATTTTATTAGCGCTTATTATTTTTGTAGTACTTGTTTTTTTAGGAACAGGATTAGTTGAAAGTGCTGGAGGCAAGCTTAAAGCAATCTCTGGTCTTGGTGAAGAAGAAATTGATGTAGGCGGCACACAATACCAAAGCGAAGCTTGCGCATCAAGTTGGGAATGTCAAAAAAATCTTGCTTGTGTTGATAATGAATGCCAGCCATCAGTCACCACTGACCCTGCGTTTGTTATTTATGCAAAATTAAATTGTCATAATAGTTATTCTAAATTCTTAGAAAAAAAAGATGAAAAAGGTGATTGTAAGTCTTTTGTAGCTGGAAATTATTATTTAGAAGCTAGTTCTGATAAAAGCAAACCAATTGATAAAAAAGGAGAAACAGGACCATCATATAGTAAGTTTTATGTTTATGCAGAAGCAGGACCAACTCCAACACAGCTTGAAGATTATGGATTTGAACTTGTTCAAGAAAAACAACCTGAAGAAGGTAAAAAAAATATCTATAATATGAATATGAACACAATTTACAAAGCTAATTTTGACAGTGAGTGGAGGTTTTGTGGATGGGTACAAGATAGTAACTGTGATGATAATAGTGGAAAAATCGCAATCAGAATAGATGAGATAAAAAAATGAAATCTAAAAAAGCACAAGCTGGTTGGTATTGGAGTATTTTAATTATTATTTTAGTTATTATTTCAATTGTTTTGATTGTTGGTTATTACACAGGAATATTTCCAAAATTCACAGAACATGCAAAATCAGTTTTTTTCGGACCTTTAGATTAAAATGAATAAAAAAGCCCAGTTCAATACAATAATTACCTTAATTATAGTAATAATAGCAATTTTGCTTATAGTAGCTGCGATTTATTTATTTTGGGGTGGAGTAGAAACTCACGCCAAATTGCCTGAGCCAGGTGCTTTAGTGGCGATACCTTTGTTTTTAAAAAGTAAAGCATAAAAACCAGCCATGCTTTGATTTTATCATGAAGAAAGGAGGTTTTATTGTTGGCACAATTATTGCAGTAGTACTTACTGTAGTTTTTATATTAGTTTTCGCAAATACTTTAACTAATTTTTTCAGAGGAATGCCAACTGTTAAAGGAACAATTGGTGATTCAGAGCAAGTTGTTTGTTTCACAGAGCACAGGACTGTGCATTGTTTGGAAAAGGAAACAGGTGAAGAAATTTTTACATTTACAGCTGCCAAGGCTTGGGGAAGTGGAGAATCAAAAGCTTCGCCTTTGCTAACTAAAGATGGCTTATATTTTGGAATTGTTAATCATTTTTGCGCATATGATTTAAGTGGCAATAAAAAATGGGATTGCGTGAAATATAACAGCAAAATACAAACCAGCGCAGCTGAAACTGATACTTTGGTTTGTTTTGGAGATGAAAAGCAATATCACTGCCTTTCAAAAATCAGCGGAACTGAATTAGTTACGAGTGATAAAATAATAAAAGACGCAATTACTCCGATAGTTGATAGCAATTATATTTATTTTGCTTTTGATGGAATTAAAAAAAGAAACATTAAATTTTCTGAAGGTCATACAGAAAAAGTTTTTGAAACAAAAATTAAATTAACAGAAGCTAATAAAGACGAAGCTAAAGTTGAAATTGATGGATCAGAAAAAACCATTGATGAAGGTGAAGAAAGAGAGTTTGGTAGTTTAGCTATTAAAGTTAATGAATGTAAAAATAATGATTATTGTAAATTAACAATTAAACATGAAAAAGGATTTATTGAAAAAAGAGATGCTCAAAATAATATAGTAGATAGTGCTGTAGTTGGTAAGCGAATAAGCACAGAATTAGTAGTAAGTGAAAACTATATTTGTTTTGGAGATAATAAAAAAGATAAAATACATTGTTTAGATAAAAATAATTTAAGTTTTGATTGGCCATTTGCTGGTAAAAGCGGTAAGTTCAAGAGTGCGCCAGCAATAGATAAAGAAGACGGAACTGAAGTGATTTATTTTGGTACTGGAAAAACAATTGATAAATATACTATGACTGGAGTATCTTATGGTTGGTCTGGAAAAGGCTTTGGTGATACAGCAGCAACAGATTTAGTTTTAGGAACCAAATATGTTTTTGGAGGCATTAAAAATTGGATAATAGGTTTAGATAAAAATACAGGTTCAAGTTTATTTAGATTTTATATTCCAGAAACTTGGGACTACCGAATACCTGAAGCAAGGCCAGTTGTTGTAGATGGTTATTTATATTTTGCACTTGAAAAAGTTTGCAAATATAATGAAACCTTAAGTGGCACATTATTAACTGAAGATAATGCTGAATGGTGTATAGATTTTGATAATCAGATTAAAGGGCATATAACTGCTTTGCCAAAGACAAGTGAGGTAACTACATGAAAAGTAAAAAAGCACTAACGCAAGGTCAATTAGTTGCCGGAATAGTTATTACAATAGTTGCATTTATGGTTGTGTATTTTGCAGTTGTTGCACCAATTGCTAGTGGAGCACCAAGTACATTCTCAGATGAGATGTGTCATATGAATACTGCTTTGATAAATGCTGTTGGTACAGGTGGGAAATGGATTCCACCTTTGTTTTTTTGTAGTATGCGCAAAGCTGAAATAAAAGCAGATAATTGGAAAGAATGCCCTGAAGAATATAAAACTAAATATGATGCAGCTGAAACTAAAAATAAACCAAAAGCGCTTAAAGATTGTGCAGCATATCAAATCGGAAAATTAGCAGACAGATGCTGGTATATGGGTGGCAAAGGTAAAGTTGATTTTGGAATTCTAAAAGGAAAGCGCTTTGATTGTTTTAATGTTGTTGTAACAAACATGGGCAAAAATAAAAAACTAAATGAAAATGATATTAGAAACGGCATAAAAGCTGTAAAAGAAAATGGCGAATTAAAATATGGTATTTCTTATAAAGAAGATTCAAATGAATTTTCATTTGAACCAAATGATAAACATATAGAAACAGGTAAAGTTGCACCAATGTATTATTGCTTTGGTGGTTTAGTAAGGCAAGTTTCTTTTTTTGGTTGTGAGGATTAACTTATTCGCTAGCTTTAAATAAACCAATTTTCTTTAAAAATTAATGGCCACTAAAAAAGGAGTTTCAACAAAGATGATACTTTCTTTAGGAATTGTTCTTTTAGTGGCAATTGTTTTATTAATTGGAGCAAACATTATTGCACCGCTTTTCAAAGATACACCAGCATATGTTGCAATAGAAACTGCATTTTCAATAGATGCTATTAATGCAGCTCCAGAAGATGCAAATTTTGAATTTAAGTTCCCAAGCCAAGCTGAAGAATGTGATTTTAGAATATATGATAAAAAAGTTGAGTTATATTGCCAAAAAATATCTTTTGCGCCAAAAACATATACTGAAAAATTTTTTGCAAAGGAAATAAAAGATATTTCAGAAAACCAAGTTAAAAAATTCAGATTAACAAAAAAATATGATGAAACTAAAGGTGAAAATACTAAAATAAAAATAGGAGTCAAATTAAAAGACAAATGGTATTTCTTTTGAAAAATAAAAAAGCAGTAGAATGGCCAATGATAATGATTTATGTAATCTTTACAGCCATATTATTTATTATGGGTATTTTTATGATTTTTAGTGTTGCAGATGTGTCTATTACAGATGTTGATAAAGATTTAGATGAATTATATTTTACTTTACTTGCAGATAGAATAATTAATTCAGCTGACTGCGCTGCTTTGCAAGAGATATATACAGACGAACTTGGAAATACAAAATACCAAGTAAGACCAGGAACAGTAATGTGGAGTAAATTTTACTCTAATGCAGATGATATAAGTGATTGTATTGGAGGAAAAAAACTTTGTTTTGTGTTAGAAGATTTAAAAACTGATAATACTATGAGCGGTTGTACAGGAGGAATGTCGCCAGAAGAAATATCAATACAAGATTCTTATTTTGTTCAGATTTATTATAATGATGAAAATATCAATAATGGTTTATTAACCATACAATTCAAAAACGTGAAACCATGAAAAAAGCACAAGCACCAATACATTTAATGGTAGAATTTGTTTTGGCAGTTGTATTACTTTCAATTGTTTTTCTTTTGGTAAAATTTATCGTAGCTGTTCCAGGCGGACTGGGACCAGTAAAATTAGATGTTAAGTTAAATGCAACATCCACTTCTCGCGTTTGCAGTCATGATTTAATTAATCTGCTTAGAGCAACAGATGAGGAAAGTGGGTTAGAATATGCACAATTACTTGCTTTAGATTCAGATGACTTCCAATCAAAAGCTTATGATTATTTTAATGACAGTTTTAAGCGAGGCTATATAACACAACAAGATTGGAAACTTATTGTTACAAAAGACACAACTCCTATTGTAACAGTGGGGCCGCTTGAAGAAATACCTATTACAAAAAGTTGTACGCAATATGTACCTAGTTTAACACCAGGCCAATATTATGTTGTAAAATTAGGAACGGAATATTAAAAATGTTTAAATCAAAAAAAGGAATATTTGCATTTGCTGTTGTGTTAGTTATAATGATTGCATTTGGAGCAATTTTAGTTGGTATAGGCAGCCAGAAGAAAGTTTATGCAGAAATCGGCGGCAAACAAATAAACATGCTGAATGCTTACTCAGAAGCTGAAAAAACTCATGAATATGTTAAGTTTTCTGCGCTCCACTCAGCAGCTATTACAGCTCAAGAATTAAATGCAAAAACAGGAACAAAGTGTTTTTCAAACGTAAATAAAGCAACATTTCAAAATAAATTCAAAGATAAAATGGATTTATATTTACAAAATTATAAATCTACTAATATTGATTTAAATGTTAGTGAATTAAATTACAATTATGAATATTCAATTAAACCCGATAAAATAACAATTGATTGTTTTGCTCAGCCAAATATAACAATCAAAAGCAGAAAAATTGATTTTACTTATTCAACTCAAGGCTATGTTAAGGCAGAATTAACATGTGAAGATTATACTAATTACGCCAAAACAAAATCTTTTGTAGTTTAGCTGTGTCTCCAGTGCTGAAAAATTCCAATTACTAATAACATACCAGAAAACATAGCTATCATTGAAGCTAATTCATAAGAAAATAAAGTGCCTATTCCTAATAAGTTAGTTATACAAAGTGGAGCTGCAAACAATCCAAATACCATCAGTGGCAAATAATGATGTGGTTTATAGGCCATGTTTTAGAGTAAGATTTGCTAGTTTTTAAATGTTATCTTAGCAGTAAACTTTAAAAATGCACTTCAAAAGCTAATAATATGGCAAAACTAAGGTCAGCAAGCGCATATAGAAGAATAAAGCGCGCCTTTACTAGAACATCTAAAGTTAGATCAAAATCTTATATTAAAGGTGCGCCAGGTAAAAGAATCATTAGATATGATATGGGCAATCTTAGAAAAAAATTCCCGTTTGAAATTAGTTTGATTTCAAAGCGAAAACAACAAATAAGGGACAATGCAATTGAAGCTGCAAGAATGGCTTCTGTTCGCTATCTAAATCTAAAAGTTGGCATGGAACATTATCATCTTAAAATCAAAGCAGTTCCACATCATATTTTGCGGGAAAATCCATTAGCAACTGGTGCTGGTGCTGATCGTTTTCAAACTGGCATGTCAAAATCATTTGGAAAAGCAATTGGTCATGCAGCTCAAGTTAACAAAGGCAAAAAAATAATTACAGTTAGTTTAGATGAAAAAAATATACAGCATGCTAAAGAAGCGTGCCGCAAAGCAAAATCTAAATTAGGTTTGCCATGTTCTATTGAAGTTAAGGAAAAAGCCACAGGTAAGATAATCAAATAAATTAGTTAGTTTTTTATATTTTGTATTGCTTTTTTTGTTCTATGGCTGCTGAATATGTAAAGTGGTTTAAGAGCATAAACAAAGATAATGTTGATTTAGTTGGCGGCAAAGGTGCTAATTTAGGAGAAATGTTTAATGCAGGTTTTCCTGTTCCTCCTGGTTTTATTGTTGCTGCTAATGCTTACAAAGAATTTATTTCCAAGAAAGGCATTAATAAAAAAATCACTGAAAAATTAAAAGATTTAGATGTTGAGGATTCTGCAAAACTTCAAGCAGTTGCAAGAGAAATTCAAGAAATAATAAAATCAGAAGATATGCCCAAACAAATGCAAGAGGAAATAGTAGCTGCGTATTCAATGCTTGATATGTCTCATGAATTAAGAGGTGTAAAAGTTGCTGAAGAATTAGTTAATGTTGGTCGCGACCCTGCTTTTGTAGCAGTGCGTAGTTCAGCCACCGCAGAAGATCTTCCTAGTATTTCTAAGGACGAATATATTTTAATTAAAATAAACAATAAAACTTATTTTAGAAAAGTAGAAGAAATTTATGATTTAATTGGAGATGGTTCTAATTTTAATATAGAAATTCCTGCTATGAAAGATAATAAAATCCAATGGGTAAAAATTAGAAATTTGTATAAACATAAAGTTAAAGATAAAGAGAAATTATATAAGATTATTACAGAAACAGGAAGAGAAATTGTTGTATCTCCTTCACATACATTAATAGTTTTAGATGAAACTAATCTTAAGATAAAAAATGTAAGGTCTATACATGAACTAAAAGGCAATGAAAAATTACCTGCTATAAATTATTTACCTGTTTTAGGCTTGCAACAAAAAGAAATAGATATTTTAGATTATATCAAAAGCGAAGACGTAGTAGAGAAAGATGGTTTTTTAAAAATTAAAAACAATTCAAATAATTGGAAAATACAATCTAAATTACCTAGAAAATTAAAAATAAACAAACATTTTGCTTATTTTTTAGGTGTTTATTGCGCTGAAGGTTCAATTTACGGCACAAATGAAATTACTATTACCAATAAAGATAAAGATATAATGAAAAGAATTATTAGTTTTATATCTTCTTTGAACTTATATAAAAATCAAGTAATAAATAAAGGCAGTTTAAGGTTTTATAATAAAACACTTTTAAGATTTTTGAAGAATGTTGCAGGGAAACCAGACCCTAATATTAAAAACAAAGGGAAGCTCTGTAAAAACAAACAAGTTCCAGAATTTGTTTTTTCATGGGATAAGGAATTAATAAGCAGTTTTCTTAAAGGATGCTTTGATGGAGATGGTTATTGCGGTAAAAATACACTCGAGTATTGTTCAACATCAAAAAAACTTACGAACGGAATAATAAAGCTTTTAGAAATGTTAGGAATACAGTGGTATTTGAGAGAAAAAAATAATGCATATATTTTATCTATAAGTCCACATAGTTTTGAGAGATTTTCTAAATTTATTAGTTTTGAGTCAAAGAAAAAACAAAAAAGGCTGATTTCTTTGGTTAAACGATTTAAGAAAAATAAAAATCACCCAGAATTTTTAAATAATATTTTAGTTTCACCTAAGTTATCTAAAAATTTTAAGAAAAACTTTGAGAGGCAGCTCCCTAAAACAAAAATATTAGAAAATTTTTGTCCTAATTGCGATCAAAGAATAGAGCAATCAAGTTATTATAATAGTAAAAAAAGATTTTATTGTAGAGATTGCAATAGAACCTTTTATGAGACAGATATTATTAAAAAAGAAGCAGAAAAATATATAAATTATGATCAAAAAGGAAGATTTGCTAAAAAACAAATACCATGGAATAAAGGATTTTATTCAGGAAAAGTAGGTTTTAGGAAATTAAAAAAAATATTATCTAAAAAAAATATAGTGCCAGCTACTTTAAATGATTCGATAAAATGGGATACTATTAAAGACATTAAAGAGGTTGAATACAATGACTATGTTTATGATTTTTGCGTACCAAAGGTTGAGAATTTTGCAGCAGGAATTGGCGGAGTTATAACTCATAATAGCGCGTCATTTGCTGGTCAACAGGCAACTTATCTTAATGTAAAAGGCAAACCAGATTTGATTAAATCAGTACAAGCTTGCTGGGCATCGCTTTTTACTGCGCGCGCAATTTATTATAGAGAAAAAAATAATTTTTCCCATATGAAAGTTGCAATCGCAGTTGTTATTCAAAAGATGGTTAATTCTGAAAAGTGTGTCCATCCAGCAACATTGGTTCAAACTGCTTCAGGGGAAATTTTATCAGCTGAAGAATTGTGTAAATATAAGGCAGAGAGTGAGTTAATTTCTACAGATTTAGGAACACAAATCTTAGAAACCTCAAAATGCTGCAATTACATAACAACTAGTGCTCCAGCAGAATTATATAAAATTAAAACGAGAACCGGGGAGATCACAACAACTGGCGAGCACCGTTTTTTTGTTCTAGATGGGCTAGATCTGAAGCCAAAAAAGGTTAATAGACTTAAACCACACGAACGTATAGCTGCGTCTAAACAAATCAAAATTCCTGGCGAACCCTATGAATTGTCAAAGTATTTATCATATAATTATGTTTTTATCTCTAAAAAAGGATTGGAACTTCTTCGCAATGCACGGAAAACATTAAAAATTAAATTAAAAACTATCCGGGATTTTGTTGGAATTAATTTTTCGTCAATAGCAGGCATAGAAAAAGGAAAATATAAATGCAATCTTAAAACACTAAATAAACTCTGTAAATTATATAATTATGATTTTGAAGATTTTCTTAAGAATTATACTAAACCAGCTTTGCAAAAGACTCACGAATCAGACTTTGTTACCCCAGACTATGCAAACGAAAAATTCTGTGGAATAATTGG